>WRMD01000010.1 GCA_009777315.1 Candidatus Saccharimonadota bacterium | reverse complement strand
CTATTTCTCCTGAACCTCAACGGTGTAGGTAATTAACCCGAACAATACACTAAGAATGGTTTTCTTTCGCATATCACACCTCCTTTCTTGAAAAAACAATGGACTTCTTAAAGTTCAACTAGGATAGACTTATGAAGTCCATTGCAGGAGGGTGGATAACACTCCTAGCACTCCATAAACCAGCCCAAAACCCTAGAGGGAAGCCTATCATGATAGGCTTCCCTCTAGCAAGCATAACCCTTGTAGCATTTTGTCTCTGAGCTCTCAGATAAGGAAAACTGCAAAAACAGAAGAATGATTCCTATTAAGCACGCCAGACAAGCAACCCAAGCAACCCCCCAAAAAACCATCATAGCTCCCAAGCGGGAGCTTCACGAACAAACGAATAATCATCTTGGCAGGGGCGGCCAGACTCGAACTGACGACACCCGGTTTTGGAGACCGGTGCTCTACCAACTGAGCTACGCCCCTAGCATAATCCATTATAGCAGACCAACCCAGCCGTTGGCACCAGCCTTCTCCCCACCCCCTATGGGTAGACACAGCGGAGGGGTGAGCCCATTCTTTCATTGTTGTTGTTCGAGCCGATAGTAATACTTGACGGGTTCAAGAGCATATTTGACGCTCCGTTTGCTGACTGAAGGGCTGCCGTCCACCAGCGTATGTTACTGGATGGGCTGTCGAAACCATTATTGGGCGACAAGCGGCCCGTAATGACAGTGGCGAAGGCACCGAACTCCGCAAACACCCCAAATCAAACAAAGATTATGCTACAATAAACATATGAAGAAAGCCTTCTTCCTCTCACTATTCCTAACCGCCATCTCCGCCGCCCTCGCTCTCTGGGTCATCTTCACCCACGACGGCCAAATCCCCACCAACTGGAACGCCGCCGGCGAAATCGACGCCTACGGCTCGCCCCTCACCCTCCTCATTTTCCCCGTCACCAGCTTCCTTACCACCCTTCTACTGGTCGCCATCCCCCGCATCGACCCCCGCGGCGACAACATCAAAAAATCCGGCCCCGTCCTTCCCATCGTCACCGTCCTCGTCTCCGCCCTCATGCTCGGCATTCTTGCCTTCATCATCGCCGCCATCCACGGCGCCGACATCATCCACCTCCCCTCCTTCACCCTCCTTTTCATCGGTCTTATGTTTATCATCCTCGGCCGCTACATGCCGCGCGTCAAACCCAACTACATGCTCGGCATCCGCACCCCCTGGACCCTCGCCAGCGACAAAGTCTGGATCAAAACCCACCAAGAATCCGGCAAATGGTTCATCCTCTCCGGCGTCATCTTCCTCTTCAGCATCTTCCTCTCATCCCCACTCGATTTCATCATCCCTTTCAGCTTCATGGCCCTCGTCATGATCGGTATCGTAGTCTATTCCTACCTCCTCTTCACCCGAGAAAAACCCACCAAACCCAAAAAACGCAACAAATAACCCCAGTCGCCACTCTAAAATCTAGGCAACTTCGCCGAGGTGCGTATCTTTGTACTCAGCCCCCGCTTCTTCGCAAGCCTTCCTTATCCAATTATCATAAATCGTATTGCCCAAGCTAGAGTTTAGCGCGTCATGCGTTGGTAGAACCACCTTCGGTCGCACCGCCTTGATAAACTCCATCACTTCGCTCGTTTTCATCCACGGCGCAGAAACTGGTGCTAGCAAAATCTCCGGCGTCCGTGGCGGCAAATCAAACGAATCACCAGAGTTCACGAGCACCCCGTCCACCATCACGCACAAATTCTCGCACGGCACTTGCCCCGGCACGATAGCGGCATGGCTCGCGCCAAAAAACGCGAGCTCAAACACACCAGCCGTAACTTTGTCACCGGCGTTGGGCGCTCCAGCACCAGGAGTGGCCTCTACATTATCGGCAGCAGTAAAAACCAAACAGTTCGGGTTCTTCCCGCGAATTCGCGAAAGCACCTCCGGTTGAAAATGGTCGCTATGCGAATGCGTCACAACAATCACGTCGATATTATCGAAGTCCGGCAACTTATTATCGTATTCAACCGGGTCAAACAACAACCCGCGGCCATCTTTTTCCAAATAAAAACAAGAGTGATCAAATTTCGTTATCTTCATACCTCCATTATATCATCTCCTCCCCACCCCCTACGGGTAGACACAGCGGAGGGAGAAGCCATTAACTTTGCTGTTGCCACCAACGCCTGGATTGATGTTGGTGGTGTTATTCATACGCGTGTCCGCCGCATCTTCTGGAGAGAGCAACGACGAAGCATACCAGTAGACGTTTGCCGACTGAAAGTATAGGCCAAGTATATGGAACCAGCTCGATACGACAGTGGCGAAGGGAAACGTTATAAAGTTCCGACTTTCCTTCGCCACTGTCTCAATGGGTATGTTCAGCTCTTTCCTCGGCCTAGACAGGCCGTCCGCTAACGCTGACTGGTGGGTGTCCTCTCTTCAGTCAGGAACCATTGCTTCCCGCACGATTTTAGAAAGCTCACTTATTGCCCCGGGTGTATGGAATCATGTCAGGTTTTATGGTTCATCCCTCCGCTGTGTCTACCCGTAGGGGGTGGGGAATGTGGTAAAACCACCAGCTTTATTGACTTTTAGAGTCAAGTATGCTATAATGGAAGTGTAGACTGCGGGATTTCGTTCCTAGCAGGTTTTTTACGCACCTTTACATCCAACAACCTCCGTCGTAGAGCAGTGTTTTCTACCCCTAGAACGCACTCCTCTGCGACGGATCCCCACCGTCGTAAGACCATACCTGAAAGGTGGACATATTTATGAAGAAAACAGTCCTTGCTACCCTCGCGGTTTGCGCATTTTTGGCGCTTTCCGCCGCTGCCGTCCTCTTCTTCACTCCGCTCTCTGATGGCTTCATCGCCACAGAAGACGTCGCCACAGCAGCCGTGGAACCGGTCGAAAAAATCTACGCGCGGGCCCAACCCGTCGCCCCCGACAGTAATTTCAGCGGCCCTTACGGCCCTCTGAGCTCAGGCCGATCCGGCCTGGACAGTTCGGGATTCATGCTCCTGTCGTTTTCGCTCGACCAACCTACGTGGCTGACTACCGAAGACTCCATGTTGGCAGTTTTGGAACGCGAAGGACTTTTGCCACTTCCCGGCGCCATCTCCGGCAGTATCCAGCTTGACGACCCCTGGGGTAATTACGCCTACGCCATTTACACCGCCCTCGGCATCGAAATCGGCGAAGAATCCCCCTGGCACGGCTGGCATTATGCCGCCCTTCCCGCAGGTTGGACCACAAAGCAGCGGACCTCCGACCGCTCGCGGGACGAATCCACCGATTTTTACAACGAACACGGCTACAAAGTTTTCAGCCTCATCACCAGTAAAAACCCCGAAGACCTCCGTGCCTCGTTCCATCTCGAGCCGCGCTACGAAGTCGTCCAGCAAGTCATAACGTCCGAAGGCGTCGTCAATAGCTTTGTCTTCAGCGACCCGACCAATCCAGAGAGTGTAGAGAGTCGCCACATCATCCTTGACCGGATGCTTGGCGTCGAAATTTTCGCCACCAAATGGGTCAGTGTCCCCGTCGAAGTCAGTAGTTGGTCCAGCCTCTTTGCCGAGGAAGACGACCCCCCAAGGTTCGTCGCTCGTGACAGCACAGAGGGCACTCCCATCAACCAATCCAGAAGACAAGCTACCGACTGGCTCGACCAATCCTTCGGCAGCCAGTTCGACGACATTAACCGCCGAGCTAGCTGGGGCGTCAATCACGACACCGCGCTCATCCTTTCGCCTTTTGAATACATCAAGGGTGGTATAATGAGTCACGCTTTTGATTTGGCCAGCGAACTTGACAAAAGCGGTGGCGATGGTAAGGATTTCCTTTTACAGTTGTTGGATATTTTCACTGACGATTAAGATTAAGTCGTCAAGATACAAGAACCCCGTCGCAATCCGACGGGTTATTCTTTCGCACCAAATTTCACCCTTAGTTCTGCACCAAATCTAATCCAAAAACTCTGTCTTTCGGAGCAACTCTTCCAGCCCCTCATACAGCTCCTCCGGCGTCCCATTATTCATCACGAAATAATCGCTCATAATAATCACATTCCCAATCCCTTGCGCCTCAATCTCCGACCGATCCCGCTCCGCCGCCTGCTCCTTATTAAACGGCCGCTCCGGCCGCTTCGCCAGTCGATCATACCGCACCTCCTTATCCGCGATAATCCCCACCTGCACCATATCACCCGGAAAAGCCCGCTTCACCGTCCGGTACTCGCTCATGTAATGAATCCCATCCAGCAAAATCCGCCGCTGCCCCGCCTCCGCCAACTTCTTAATGTCTTCCACCGCCAACTGCGCCAAACAATCCTCACCCTTTTCCTCGCGCAAAGCCTGCCGAAACCACACCTGATTCTCCGGCGTCTTGTCGATCCCCCGCCGATCCATCTCCGCATACAGCATCCCGCCAAAATACACCTTCGGCATCCCCTTTTCCTTCAAATAATCCAGCGCCATCGTCTTCCCCGCCCCGCTCATCCCTACCACCGACAAAATCTCTATCTTCATACCCCTCCGTTTCCATCTAGTATACCACACTTTCCACCCCTGTTAAACCGTAAAGCCTAACCCGCTAACCGCTAGATCGTAGCGGGGCTTGCCAAGGAGAAAAGCCGCCTCCTATTGCGGCTTTCTCGTCTCCGGCACATTAACCTTAAGATTGTCGAGAGCGGTCAAGCCTTCTTTTGGCACAGTATATTCGTCACGGCATCCCCAGTTTTTATCGAGTCCTAGCATTCTTAGAACCATGTCGGAGCCTAAAAGGTCCAGGTAGCTTATGAGCGTGGTGCGGCTAATCATGATCATGCTCACATCTATCACCTCCTACTAGTAGTATAACATCTCGAGTCCCACCACTCCGGCAGCCTACTCCAACCCCGCCACCATCCCTGTCGGATTCCGCCGCTCCGCCGCTTGCTGCAAACACTCCACCGCCCCCCACAGCCTCGCCCGCGCACTCTCCCCATACAAAATCTTCGCCCAAAGCAAATCCGTCGCCCGCACCTTCGGCCGATTCAGCTCCAACCACTGCAAGCTCCCAAAATCCTCCCTTAAACGCCGCCGCTCCTCCCGCGAAAGCAGCCCCAAATCTGGCACAAACACCCCCGCCACCCCTGATTTCTCTACCTTCCGAATCCCCTCCTGCTCCTTACACACCGCCTCCAAATTCACCTGCGCAAACACCGTGCTCATCCACGACGCCAAAATCTCCGCTTCCGCCCGCCTCGCCGCCGAACCAGCCGCTCCCCCCAAGCCATACGCCTCCCCGCGACCTCCCGATAGAATCACAAAATTCGTCGACACCAGCGTCGGCCGATCCGTCAAAAACACCTTCCCCCACACCCGCACGCTCCGCGGCAACAGCACCGCATCCGCCGCCGTCAACATCCCCCGCGTCGACAAGCCCAAACACCGACTATCCCCCTCCCTCACCGCCACCTTCACCCACGCGGCCGTCCGCATCGCCGCCTTCCATTTCTTCCCGGTCCGCCCCGCCCGCTCCGGCTTCACAAAAATCCTATTGCTCCCTCCCGCCGATCCGCCCTGCCCCCGCGCCAAACTTAGCGACTCCCCCGCCAAAACCAGCTTCTCATTCCCCGCCAGCCACTGAGCCACCCACTCCTTAGGCTCACTCGCTGTAGCCCTACTCTCCCGCACATACCCCAGCAGTTCCCGCGCCAACACCTCCGCCACCAGCGGTGACACCGCATTCCCGACGATCTTATTTTTCCCCCGCTTACTACTGCTCACCAGCTCATAGTCATCAGAAAACCCCTGCAACCTGAGCGCCTCCCGCACCGTAATCAGCCGATCCTCCGCATGATGAATGTTCGTCCCCGCGTTCGGCCGGTTAAAATACGTGTTTATCGTCATCGCCGGCCGATCCCCCCGCAGCCGCCCGTAACTCGTCGTCCGCTGCCCGTATTTTTGCAAATCCCGCACTCGACTAGACGCCATCTCCCCCGGAATATCCTGATAATTCCCCCCCGGCCGCACGCTCCTAGCGATAATCTCATCCAACTCGCTCATTTTCGGTACTTCATGGTCAAACGTCGCCCTCCCCCCTGGCTTCGGCAACCCCCAAAACGCCTCCTCCACCGTCATCAGTTCCCGAATCCCCTTAGGCCCATGCGTCGGCGGCGGAAAGCTAAAAACCCCATCCTTTAGTCCCACCATTATCAGCCTCTTCCTCCGTTGTGGCAGCCCGTATTCCGCAAAATCCAGCACCTCGCACGCCGTTTTGTACCCCAACCGCTCAAACTCTCGCAGCAGTTGCGGCAACAGCCTCTCCTCCGCCCGCCCCTGCGCCGTCTTCAGCCCCGGCACATTCTCCATCATAAATGCCTGCGGTTTCATCCGTTCCAGCACTTCCAAATACCGCCAAATCAACTCGTTCCGCCCATCCGATGCATCCCGCTTCCCCAGCAGCGAAAACGACTGGCACGGCGGCCCGCCGATCAGCACATCCCCCCTCGGTATCAAATCCAAATCCAACCTCGAAAGGTCTCCCAACACGATATGCTCGCCCACATTTCTCCGATAAGTCGCCACCGCGTTTTTATCATTATCCACCGCCCAAATCACCTCATAGCCCGCGCGCTTAAAGCCAATATCCATCCCTCCACCCCCGGAAAACAGACTCACAACCTTCACGCTCATACCCATATTATACGGTAAAATCCGCCAAAACCACGCTTTCGCTTGCAATTTTACTTCAAGTGTGCTATAATGGTAGCATGGGGGACTTATCTCAAGATAATCCTCTGTATCTTACCAACTTTTAAGTTCACCCTTGTTTCTACACATAATCCCTAAAGAGAGGAGTGGTACTTACAATGTACTACAAGCAATTAGACGTTGACTACGTCATTAAGCTGTTCCATGACTCCGGCTACCAAGACCGGGAGATCGAGGCCGTTATTCGCGCTAAAGCTAGCGGCGGCACGACGGCTTTAAGCCTCTACAAGCGTACCCAAACTGTCTGGCGAACTGCCACAATTTATCTGGATGCGATGGTCAAGTCCAACGATCGCTGGTGGTTAAGGTCCGACGACCCCGTTTGGTTAGCTTATCAGCAGACTCGTCATGCGAGCCCGCTCGAGCCGTTGCTTCTCGATTCAAACCTCTTTCGTCATGGCCTTAGGCTGCTCCTTGGCCTTGACGACAACCGTGCTGTGGACGAACTTCTGCACAACTTCAACCTTGAGATCGCTCACCGAAACATGCGGCCTACCAGCGCTGACAGAGTTACCGAACGCGGCATCAAGAATCTGGCCGTCAGCATTGACAAGGCATACAAAGCTTATACCAAAAAACACGGTGAACCGGTTGTGCGAAAAGTGTCCTCTTAGAGGACACTTTCTCTTTCCTCGTTCTTGCTAAAACTTGACAAACCCTGTGGGGGGGGGGTATTATGTGGGCAGACGCACCCTGGCTCAATTTTTTCCAGTCGTGTAGCTTAAAATCTATGGAGGTGATCAAATGACCAGCATGACCCAGAATCCACTTCTGCTTCTCCTGCGCAGCCAACAAGAGGCAATGCAAGGACAGGCCGAAGCGCTTGAAGGCGCGGCTAAAACTCTGCGCAGTCAAGCTACCTTTCTCAGCGCTTTCGTTGTCATGGCCGAGGGCGGCTTACCCATCGCGTTCGGCACGCCCACCACCTACGAAGAGCTTATCAAAGCCCTTCCCACCGCTCACCGGACTATCGCCAACGGCGGCGATGTTGGCAGCACTTTTGGCCAAACGCGGGCGGCCACTGTCGTAGAACCGCTTACCGAAGCGACCCCAGAAATCGTCCCGCCACCCCCGTCGCTCACCATTCACGAGTTAGCCGATCGCCTGCTGTCCGCCCACGGCTACAGTCGACACAAGCAAACGGCCATCCTGAGAGCCTGGTTGCTTACGCAGGATTTGGCTTTTGAAGCCGACGAACTCGTCACCATCAACCCTATCGCGCCCCTTTTTGACCCGGACACCGAGAGCGAAATTACCGTTTGGCTGTCAAAGGCCCAAGGCAGCGGCAAAAGCAGCCGCCTGGCTCTGCTCGCGCGTCTGCGCCTCGTGCGTTTTGTCGAAAGCCAATGCCCTAACTGCGCCGTCAGCCAAAAAGTCTGGTCGACTTTCGTGACCAAGGCGTTCGGGTTATTACCCAAGGCTCTCATGGGCCAGGTTGCCGCGCTCCGCAAAAAGGATCAGTATCCGCTTATCGCTGCGCTTGTTCCGGCCGACGAAAAATCCACCGAACACATGCGTCAAGTCAAAACGGAAAAAGCCACCGCCGCGAGCGTAGCAGACAAAGCCGACGAGACGCCACCACCGTCCAAACCTGAATCTCCGCCGCGCGCCCATGCCGCCGAATTCACCAGGTATCCCGTCATGGACGCCGACGGCTGGATGGCTAAAGTTAATAGTGCCCGCGCCGTCCTTCCGACCGATCGCATCGACAAGGCCACCAACCGCTTCATTCTTATCTGCAAGATGAATGCCTGCCATGATCCTCGCATTCTTGCCGAGAAGCAGCTGCTCATCAGTCTGCGCCGCGAACATCCCCAAACCGGCAAGCTAGCCGATACTCTGAACGATTGCGCTGTCTCTTGGTATAAGCTTATCCTCGCCAAGACCATCGAAGTCCCAAGTATCCAACTTATCGCCGAGGTCATGCACCTTGACGCCAAGCAGGCCAAGCAAGTTTCCACGTACCTGTCTTCAGCCGCCATTTAGCCGCTACCCCATTTAGTATAAGTTTGCTAAGGAGGTTTCAACCTTGTTCACCCCAGCATCATAGCCGTCTCGCGTTCCGAGGCGGCTTTTAATTTTCTAACTCCAGCAAGGAAAGGAAGAACACTAAGGTTTTCTTAGCAGGAGACAGTGGCGAAGATTCTTATGCTTGCAAATTGACAGCTTAGTGGTTGTAAGATTCTTTTTTCACTTTTCCTTATCTGAGAGCTCAGAGACAAAACGCTACAAGGGTTATGGTTTTCCCCTAACGAGGTGCCTGCTATACTTGCGCTCATGGATTATTACAAGACGAAGACCTGTAAACTGCGAGGGACAACTTATAAGGAGCTGCTGCCTCAAGCTCGTGAAATCTACAGGCAGATAGCCAGGCGGACTAGGCGTACACCATACGTCCGTTCCAAGTACTTTAATGGAGAGAAGGTGTTCTTGAATGTTTTTTGGGCCCACTTCAGCCAAAAAACTAGTGTGGATAGGACGAGACGGCTTAAATACTATGCTTGTGCGATGGAGCTGCTGCAAAACTCTCAAAAGCAGCCGTCTCTAAAGCCTAACCCAAACGGTAGACACGAAATAGTTTATCGTTTCGCTGGCAGGACTCGTTCGGGTGAAACTTTTTTCGTGCAAGTTAAAGAAGATAAAAACGGCGCTAAGCACTTTATATCGGTATTTGACCAACAATAAGAAAAGCCCCGCAAGTGTAGTATATAAACTACGGCCGGGCTCTCTTGGCTTCATTATACCAATATCATTTTAAATAGTCAAGGTTTTCTTACACCACACCAACATATTGAACACTCTCGCTAGATAATACTCCCATGAGGAATATGTTATGCGAATCGAACCGAGGGAGATAATTCTTACCCTAAAGAAAAACGATGGCGCCATCAGGAAGACGGCAAGAGAGTTAGGTGTTAGTCCAAGTACGGTCATTAACTGGCGGAGACGAGGAAAAACCCCGGCATAAAACCGGGGAAGTTCATTGAAGAGAATCTTGTTTGGGGTCCGCTAAGGTCGCAATCCGCAAGCCTTCCGTATCCGTCTGAGGTAATCCAGGCTGTTATAATCGTCAGACGCAAAATATTCGCCTTCATAATGGATTTTGCCACCCTTAACGACAAGCATGCTCAGACCGCTTTGTATAACCTCATAGATAAACTCAGAAGATGGGGGCTGAGACTCGAACAGAGCGACAACCTCATCAAGCTGCTCGTTGCAGTCAAGCGCGTGCTTAAAACAGAAGCGTATCGGAGTCAGAACTCGCCAGGGCTTGTTGTTCTCGAAATAGTAACGCACAGCTGGAAGAATCGCATCATCGGCAATGCCAAGTTCAGTAAATCCTTTGTCTTTATTGCACTCCATGACGTAGAAAACATCGTACCAGTATTCTCCGTTGAGCAAAGCAGCATCGCGTATTCGCAGCAATTCCGCCAGAGCCAGAAGAGTGTTGTCGGCAGGGCCACCCTCGCCCACTTGGCTGCGTATAGCCTCGATAGGGAACTGCATAAATCGCTCCATGCAAGCCTGCACCAATGTGTCGCTGTCCTTGACCGCTTCAAGCAGTGTGCGAAACTGGTAGTACCCACCATACGGCTTTGGCTCGTTGGAAATTCTCGCCAATTCTCTCTTTAAAAGTTCTATCATATTGGTCGCCTCCTGAAATATAATATGATTCCTCGCCATTATAGCACACTAGACGCTAAAAGTCAATATTGCCCATGCTTTTTACGCCAAAACCACCCCAAATCTCACCGCCACCCACCCCTGATATGTTATAATGTCATTATGAAAAGATATAACCCCAGCGAAATCGAACCCAAGTGGCAAAAAACTTGGGCGGACACGCAGAGCTACGACGCTCCCGACTTTGACAAAAAGCCCAAATTCGTCATGCTCACCGAGTTCCCCTACCCCAGTGGCGCCGGCCTCCACCTCGGCCACGCCCGCGAATACACCCTCGGCGACGTCCTCGCCCGCTGGAGACGCGCCCAAGGCTATAACGTCCTCTACCCCATGGGCTTCGACGCCTTCGGCCTCCCCACCGAAAACTACGCCATCAAAAACAAAATCGCCCCCCAAGTCGCCACCGAGCAAAACGTCAACACATTTACCCAACAATTCAAGAGTCTCGGCTATTCCTTTGACTGGTCCCGCTCCTTTTCAACCACCGACCCCGACTACTACAAATGGACCCAGTGGCTTTTCTTGAAATTCTACGAAGCCGGCCTCGCCTACCAAGACGAAATCGACATCAACTGGTGCCCACGCTGCAAAACCGGCCTCGCCAACGAAGAAGTCGAAGGCGGCTGCCACGAACGCTGCGGCGAGCCAGTCGAGAAAAAACCCATGAAACAATGGATGCTAAAGATTACCGCCTACGCCGACCGCCTCATCGACGGGCTTAAAACCGTCGACTACCCCTCCCGCATCGCCGACCAACAAATCAACTGGATTGGCAAAAAAACCGGCATCAACATCACATATCACACCACTAATACTGCCAAAAAGCAAGAGATAACTGTCTTTACCACCCGCCCCGACACTAATTTCGGCGCCACTTTCATCGTTCTCGCCCCTGAGCACCCGCTCGTCGACCAGATCCTCAGCCAGAAAATCAAGCTCAAAGACGGCGACATTGCAGTCGAAGCCATCAAAGCCTACGTCCAGTCCTCCCTGGCCAAAACCGACATCGAACGCCAAGGCGACGGCCGCAAAAAAACCGGCGTCTTCACTGGCCTCAAAGCCAAAAACCCCCTCAACAATATAGACATGCCAGTCTGGATTTCCGATTTTGTCTTAGGCGGTTTCGGTACCGGCGCCCTTGTCGCCGTCCCTGGCCACGACCAACGCGACTATGAGTTCGCTACCGAATTCGACCTCCCCATCATCCAAGTCGTCGCCGTCGAGGAGAAAAACATCGACACCCCACCCAAAAAAGGCAAGAAAAACACCAAGCGCAAGACCGTCAGCTGCCTCATTCAGCACCCCACCGAAGACAAATTCCTCACCGTCCTCTACCCCAAGCGCGGCTGGCAAGTCCTCCCCAAAGGCGGCATCGAAGACGGCGAGACCACCGAAGAGGCCGCTCGCCGCGAAATCCGCGAAGAAACCGGCTATAAAAACCTGAAGCTCATCGGCACTCTCCCACTCGTCTTCCGCTCGCGCTTCTACGCCGCCCACAAGGACGTCAACCGCGACATCACCACCGAATACCTCCATTTCCAGCTCACCGACCTCGACCAAGACCCACTCGAGCTCGACGAAATCGAACAAGCCGAAGCCATTGAGCACACCTGGATCCCCCGCTCCGAAATCACTAGCCTCACCCACCACGACCCACTCCAAACCTTAAGCGACTGGCTCGACGGCCGCGTCACCGTCAACGAATCCGAAGGCATCATGATTAATTCCGGCTTCTTGGACGGCCTCGACGTCCACGACGCCACCGAAAAAATCATGGACTACATGGAAGAAAAAGCCATGGGCCAGCGCGTCACCCACTACCGCCTCCGCGACTGGATTTTCAGCCGGCAACACTACTGGGGCGAACCCATCCCTATCATCCACTGCGACAAATGCGGCGTCGTACCTGTTCCAGCCGCAGACCTACCGGTCGAGCTCCCCGTCGTCGAAAGTTACGAAGTCAGCGATGACGGCAAAAGCCCGCTCAGCAAAATCACCGACTGGGTCAACGTCAAATGCCCCAAATGCGCTAAACCCGCCAAACGCGAAACCGACACCATGCCCAACTGGGCCGGTTCCAGCTGGTACTACCTCCGTTATTTCGACCCCCACAACGATACTGAATTCGCCGCCAAAGACAAACTCGACTACTGGAGCGGCGTCAAAAAATCCCCAACCTCCCAAAAATCTCCCACCGGCGCAGTCGACCTCTATCTCGGCGGCATGGAACACACCACCCTCCACTTGCTCTACTCCCGCTTCTGGCACCAATTCTTCTACGACCAAGGCCTTGTCCCCACCCCTGAGCCATACGCCGCGCGGCGCGGTCAAGGCATCATTCTCGCAGAAGACGGCCGCAAAATGTCTAAATCCCTCGGCAACGTCGTCAACCCCACCGAAATCATCGACGCCGGCTACGGCGCCGACAGCCTCCGCGTAGCCCTCGCCTTCATCGCCCCTTACGACCAAACCACCCCCTGGAACCCCGAAGGCGTCACCGGCGCTTACCGCTTCCTTAACCGCATCTGGACACTCGCCCAAAGCGACCTCGTCGACGACACCCCAGAGATTCAGAGAAACATCCACAAAACCATCAAAAAACTCACCGAAGACCTCGAAAAAATGCAATTCAACACCGCAGTCGCCGCCCTCATGGAATGCGTTAACGGCCTTTACAAAACCGGCCCAAGCAAAGACGCTCTCAACATCCTCATCCGCCTCCTCGCTCCATTTGCTCCCCACCTGGCCGCCGAACTTTGGCTCCAGCTAGGCAACTCCAGCTTCCTCGAACACGCCGGCTGGCCAGAATACGACGAAAAATACCTCGTCTCCGATACCATCACCATCGTCGTCCAAGTCAACGGCAAGCTCCGCGCCGAACTCCAAGTAGACACCAAAAAAGCCTCCGACGAGGCACTCCTCAAGAGTATAGCACAGTCCGAGCCAAAAGTCAAGACCTTTATCGGTTCCACCCCTGTTAAAAAAGTCATTGTCGTCCCCGGCAAATTAGTAAATATCGTCATCTAGGAGCCCAAAATGAGCGAACGCCTCCCCAAGTTCACCAAAAAGGACTGCATCGACCTCCTCTGGACCTTCGACCAGCTCGCCGCCGAAATCGTCGACGACAAACTCATGACCAACATTCACGTCCACGCGCCACAGCCCGACGTCGTCGAGCTTAGCTTCACCTGGATCAAAACCGACTACCGAGCCTACTGGGGCGCCGAGTTCGACCCAACCGAAGGCCCAAACGGAACAGGGAAACTTGAAGACCTCGGCCAGCGCGAATTCAAAGGCCGCCACGTCCACCTCTACAAAGTCCTCCCCGACAAAGTCCGCCTCGACCAGTTACTCGTCGAACGCTTCCCCGACTTCACCCGTTCCGAACTCCAGCGCCGCATCGCCGCCCGCCTCGTCACAGTCGACGGCCAAATCGTCGACAAGCCCAGCCAACAAATCGCCACTAGCGCCCAAATCACCATCGCCGACCCCGCCGCCGTCCCCTCTCTCGACCTCCCCATCCTCTATCAAGACGCCGACGTCATCGTCATCGACAAACCAGCCGGCATCCTCTCCCACGCCAAAGGCGACCTCGCAAGCGAAGCCACCGTCGCCACCTGGCTCGCCGACTATCTCGAACGCCCGAACCCAGCCACCAACCGTGAAGGCATCGTCCATCGTCTCGACCGCGGCACCTCCGGCGTCATGATTCTAGCTAAAACCCCAGAAGCCGAAAAATACCTCCAAAAACAATTCGCCGACCGCAAGACTGACAAAACCTACTACGCCATCACCGAAGGCACGCCCCGCCAAACCGCAGCCGTCATCGACCTCCCCATCGCCAGAAACCACAAACGTCCCACCACCTTCGTCGTCAGCGCCCACGGCCGCCCCGCCACTACCGGCCTCAAAGTCGAGAAAAGCAACGACAAATACGCCCTCCTCGCGCTCACCCCCAAGACCGGCCGCACCCACCAGCTCCGCGTCCACCTCGCCTACCTCAACCACCCCATCGTCGGCGACGAAACCTACGGCGGCCCTCCCGCCCCTCGCGTCATGCTCCACGCCCATTCGCTCACCCTCACCCTCCCCAGCGGCCACCGCCAGACTTTCACCTCTCCCTTACCCCCGGAGTTTGCCAAATATGTGGATTGACCCCGCCGACCTCCCCCGCCTAGCCGCCCGTCATGATTTTCTCCTCCTCGTCGGCGACCACGAGCCAATCCTCCCTCATCTCGCCCCCCTTAAACCCCGCCTCTTCCAGCGCGCCAAAGACAAAAAATCCATCTCCGTCGACGAAATGCGCGAAATAATCAACCAAAACGTCACCCGCCACCTCACGCGGCAATACTTTCTCCTCCCCGAAGCCGACCTCCTCACCCCCGCCGCCCAAAACTCTGCCTTAAAGCTTCTCGAAGAGCCGAACGAACACGCCGCCTTCATCTGGATTGTTCCTCGCCCCGCCGCCGTCCTCCCCACCATCCGCAGCCGCGCTCACCTCTTCAAAGTCCGCCTCCCCAAAGTCCCACCCGACCCCGACCTCCTCGCCGAAGCCGAGAGTCTCCTCTTCGGCACCCCCCTCGAAAAATTCAAAGTCATCAAACACTACGAAAAAGACCGCCCCGGCGCCGAAAAACTCCTCGCCACCTGCGCCCACACCCTCGACCAAAAGCTCGACCTCGCCGCCGCCCGCCGCCTCCAAGCTGCCTCCAAATCTCTCGCCCAAAACATCTACCCCCGCCTCGCTCTCCTCAAAATAATTTAACCTCCTACTAGGGGGGATGTGGAAAATCCCCCACCCCCCTTGCTTTAACCCTCATGCTAATGTTAAACTTATACATAATGACACAGT
Organism: Candidatus Saccharimonadota bacterium; assembly: GCA_009777315.1. Taxonomy (GTDB): domain Bacteria; phylum Patescibacteriota; class Saccharimonadia; order Saccharimonadales; family Saccharimonadaceae; genus WRMD01. The sequence continues at coordinate 9,636 of WRMD01000010.1, read as the reverse complement.
GTGCAATAACCTAAACGAGGTACCCTTAGATTATGAAACGACTTAACTCTCATAATACCTTCCCCCACCCAACTGGGGGGGGGTCCTTCTAAGCTTGGTTTAGGCTCTTCTCACCAACATTATCTCTCACTACCTAAGCTCCTAGGCACTATCGTAGCCGCTAGTGCCTTTACCGTGCTAACAGCAGGGATAGCTAGCCGCCTCAGCCCAGTCTCGGCCGACAGTACATCCCAAGGCGTCACTACCAATATCACAGTCAACGGCGCCTCACTGTCTATGACAGTCGGCGGCCAAGGAGACGACGCCAACTGTATACCAGTACCAGCCGACATCTCCAACAACCTCACCCTCAACATACCAGTCAGTGTCCCGGATGGTAATACCCACTTCACCTGTCTGAATGTCTTTGTCGATACTGACGCCAGCTTTGGCTATTCCCTCTTCCTTAATGCTAGTAGTGCCAACCTAGTCGGTATCCCATCTGGTCTTATCACCGCCAACAGCGGCTCCATCACTTCACCACTACCATTAGCTAATGACACTTGGGGCTTCTGTATACCCAGTGACCGTATGGATAACTCAGGCAGTGGCTTCCCTACCGGCCTAGGAGCTTGTGGTAATGCTAATGGCAGTACTACGTCACCACTACCTTTCGCACCAGTACCCACTACGCCAACCCTCATCCGTGACGTCACCACCGCAGTCAATACTCCAGCCCTCCAGAACACTCCCATCCGCTTTGGAGCTCGTCCTACTGCCGCCCTACCACCAGGAGTCTACTCTTCGACTGTCACTATCACAGCTACAGTCAATGATGTTCCTGTCTCTCCTCCCACTATTACGTCTGTCAGCCCCTCGGCTGGTCCTTCTGGCGGAGGCACCATAGTCACTATTACTGGTACAGGCTTCATCTTTAATACCACCAGTGTAGTATCCAGTGTTACTATTGGTGGAGCAGCTTGTACATCCATCAATGTTGCTAGCGACACCGCTCTCACTTGCTTCTCTCCTGCTGGAACAGCCGGTACCCAGCAGGATGTAGTAGTCACTACTGTTGGTGGAGTAGCCACGCTTAGTAATGGCTTTACCTATACCCAGCCGCAGCTTCCCATGCAAGCTTTCACTCCCGCAGAATGTAACATGCTTGCAGTAGGAGACATTATCACCCTCTCCGACGCGAGAGACAACAAAGAATATCGCATCCGTAAGATGCCCGACAACAAATGCTGGATGATGGATAATCTGGCCTACACCGGCGATGGCAATAACACGTTCGGTGACGTAGTACCAAGCAACACAGCCGGTGTAGGGGGCCTACGCGAAGTAACCGTAAGTAGCGATTGGAATAACCCTGCCGGAGCTAACAACAGTACAAGGCGATTTGCTAATAACTCTAACGCAGGCCTAACCCTAGGTAGCGGCACAACTTGTACATCTGCTTCTACCGGCACAGGTGTAATGGCTTCAATCTGCGGTGATCAAATCCTCTACAACTTCTGTGCGGCACTGGGTCTAGACAGCGGTACAACGCCAACCTGTGCAGCAGTCTCTAACACAACAACAGGTGTCGGTATGTCTAGTACGGGTACAGTCGGTGCTACTGGTGGTGTAGGTGGTGAGTCCCTAGGCTCTGGTGGCAGCTCAATATGTCCGACTGGCTGGAGGGTGCCTGTAGGTAGAGTTGGCAGTAGCAGCAATAATAGTGACATTAACAACGAATGGGCAGTCCTTAGCGGTTCGTTCCTCAACAATACTTTATCTCCTGCAGACACCACTAACACAGCAGCTTCCCGAGCTCCTTGGCAACCTACCGGCACAGCGGCAACTTTCCCACAGTGGAACGCAGCCTTTGGTGCAGTGTCAGCCGGCAGCGTCAGCGGTACGGCAGGCAATCTCGGCAATCAGTCCACGTACGCGTACTGGTGGACATCCTCCCTCAACTCGGTCACCGCCGCTTGGCTCACGAGCGTGAGCAGCACGCTCGTCTACCCCGGCACGAACGTCAGCAGTAAGGTCTTCGGGTTTTCTGTACGCTGTGTGTTCCCATAACGCCTAAACCCGAACTACTATAGTCAACAGCAACTGGGTAACTTTCTTTTGTGTCTAATACAAGTCTATTTACAAATTATCAAACGTTTGGTATAATGATAGTACAAAGAAAGCAGTCCCGAACTGGCTCCGTAGGAGCGCTTGACGAAAGTCTAGGGGCTGTTTTCGCTATTCCCCGTATTTATGGATTGTTCCGGCACGCTTCTTGATTATCTCTAAGTAATCAGCATGGTCTGTTTTCTTGATCTGAGTGGAGCGGAAGATTGAGCCAGCTATTCTTAAACTCACGCTTGTCATCCCAGCCGATATAGCCATAAGCACAGCCCTCACTTTGGGTCCGCAAGGGAGCACCGCGGAACAGAACAAGCAAAACAAGCCCCTTTCGGAGCTCATCTTGATATAGAGTACTCCTTCCTCTGGTGTAAACACCCGAGTGGTCTCTCTTCTTTAATTGTAGCTTGATTATTTGGTAAAGTCAATGACGATCGTCCGTCGATAACAATGTTATCAGCTTGCTGCGACGCCTCCCATATTAGACGCTCCACCTTCTCGGTCTTTGCACTGATGTGCGTTTTAAGCTCAAAGAGTTCATTATTTATACAAAAGTTCGGCGAGCCCACTAAATACTCATTTGGCGGCTTGATAATATATACCACCGTTTTATAATGCCGCGCTAGTACCCAGGCTGCCTCATATTCTTTCTTTCGAGCTTTATGCCCCTTGGGGACGACTACGTTTGGTTTATTTTTCATTCTGACATGGTAGCAGGCAGGGGCTGGTATGGCAAGCATAACCCTTCTGAAAATTAACAGATAAGCCTCAGATCAAAAAAACTGCAAAAACCTTCTCCTCCCCACCCCCTACGGGTAGACACAGCGGAGGGAGAAGCCGTAGAATCTCAAGTCAGCTCCGGCACCGGGACGCACATGTTCTGGATTAACTAAAGGACTAGAACCAGTAGTTTCGCCCGCGGATGAACCCCACAAATATCCTTGACTAGACTGGTTAACTAGGCCGGGTTGCGCAGCTAACATTCTGAAGAACCCACCCGAGACAGTGGCGAAGGAGATCGAATGGTGTAAGGACTTCTTGACAACCACCCACCCCAACTGCTATAATGAAGCTATAAATCGGCACTAGCCCTAGGCTAGAAGCCGCTGACCCCGCCTAGCAATAGGTGGGGAAAACAATCTCAGCCCCCTTGAATGAGTCCGCAAAGACGCTTGCGGATTACGGCCAAATCTCTGCGGCTGATTCTGCCGATTCTCTGACCGTCATTACTGATCCTTGCAGTATCAAATGCGCGCAACTGGCTGAGGATTGCCGTACTATAGTTGCCTTCCAAAAGGAATTTATAATAAAATTTACCACTCTTCGATCGAGAAGTCAGCGGCACACCAAAAAACAACTCTCGGCTGAACCCTCGCACAACTACAACCGGACGGGTGTACAGTCCTCCCTTACCGTCTTGCTCAAACCCAACGTTTTCACCCATACATAGCCAAAATACATCCCCCTCGTTATAAAGCGGTCTAAAGGGATTGTTGTGCAGCTCTCTCTTTACGGGCATCCATTTACCGTAGTCTTTTTGCTTCATGGCGCTAGTCTAGCACCATAGCTCAACCTAACAAACCATAACCCTTCTAATTCTCCACCTCTGTTCGTCCAGATCAAAAAAACTGCAAAAAGATTTTTTTGCTAACAGAGGCGACAAGAAATGTCCACCAAAAAGTTATATTATACGGCTCATGCTTGTCTCCCCACCCCCTACGGGTAGACACAGTGTCCAGCAAGGAAAGGAAGAAAACCTTGGTTTTCTTAGCAGGAGACAGTGGCGAAGATTCTTATGCTTGCAAGTTGGTGGTTTAGTGGTTGTAAGATTCTTTTTTCACTTTTCCTTATCTGAGAGCTCAGAGACAAAATGCTACAAGGGTTATGCTTGCTAGAGGGAAGCCTATCATGATAGGCTTCCCTCTAGGGTTTTGGACTGGTTTAGGAGGTTACCGTTAAGTCTCCACGCGGGCTTCTTAGACTATCCTAGTTGAACTTTAAGAAGTCCAGTGTTTTCGTTAAACTAGCCGAGGGGCTTTGCCCCTCGGCCAAGGAGAAAGGAGGTGCGTATGCTAGAGCTAAAACTCTTCAAGCGACTGGTCATATCGATCAGAGTCACCGTCAGGCTACTTCGGCGGAAATAAAGTAAAAGTGCCTCTCGGCACGATTACTTAACCCTTCGAGGCGTACTAGGTAAGCCTCGATAGTATTATTTTATACAAACCAACACATAAAAGCAAGCCCGCAAGCATGCTACAATATCCATAGCTATGCATTTGCATACACAACGAATGCTTAATCGAAAGGAGAAAATGAGCGAAATCGTAAATATAACAGGTTCAAAAGTCAGCATCGGGATGGACAACGGCGAGATAGTTACCGTGCCAATCGCCTCCTTGAACTTTGCTAACCCTGCCGTAGGTGACGAAGTGAAAGTCTACCGAAACGACAAGGAAACCATTGTCAAACGAATCGAAGCAAAGCCCTCCAGCGCACCTCATAGCGGCCAGGGCAGTTATCATGCGAAGGAAATTAAAATCAACAAACATATCTTTGTCTGGGTTGGGGCTTTCTTTCTATCTGGTCTTGGCGTCGACCGATTTATGCGTGGGCAAATAGGCATCGGCATCTGCAAACTGCTTTTTGGTTGGATAACCGGCGGCATCTGGCATTTGATTGACTGGATTATCGCTCTGGTCAAAGCTTACGGTAGCGCATTTGGCAATGACGAAGATATTGTATTTATCAACGGTAAATACGCCAGGTAGCTTTACAAACACCCTCCCCACCCCTAGCCCGAGGTCAGGTCTCACCCGCCTCGGGTGTCCTGTTGAAGCCCATTAGGCGAGGAGGCCATTGTACTGTATAATATAACCACTATGTGGGGACTACTCGCACTTATTATTTGTATGCTGCTTCTGGTCTTTGCGCGTCCGCGCGACAAGAAGCCCGTCACCGCCGCCGAAACCAAGCGCGAACAGCAACTCGACAAGCTCTGGGACATCGCCAAGACTTCCATGAAAACCACCAAAACCTCCTCTCGTGCCGAGCGAGCCCTCCTCACCATCCTCCGCTTCGACGAAAAAAACGCCGCCGCCTACAACCGCCTCGGCATCCTCTACGCCAAAAACAAGCAATTCGCCGACGCCATCAACTGCTTCGAAATCTCTCAAAGCCTTGACTATAACGTTTCAACCTTGCATAACATCGGCCTACTTTATCTCGAAACCGGCGAACCCGGCAAAGCTTCCATCGCCTTTCGCCAAGCCCTCGAGCTCGAAGGCGATGTCCCCACTCGCTACCTCGCCCTCGCCAAGGCCGAAGAACAGCTTGGCAACTATCAGCATGCCCTCACCGCCCTCGAAGCTGCCTTCACTCTTGACAAACAGCTATCAACCTTGCGTTATATGGCAAAAGTTCATGAACTTAACGGCGAAGAAGAAGCCGCTAAAAAAGTCCTGGCTCGCGTCAGCCGCCTCGAGAACGCCATCGCCGAGGCTCGTGCTAAAAAAGCCACCGCCAACAAACGCAAAGGGCCGACCAAACCAACAGTCAAGCCAACGACCAAATCACCGGTCAGGCCTTCATCCCGCCCTTCGCCCACCACCAAGCGCCCCGCCCATCCATCGGTTAGGCGTCCGGCCCGCCCACCTCTTAAACGCTCCAAACCATAGATTGACTATTCGTTCATAGCATGATATAATCACTCTATGAACCTTAACGTAATGGCATGTCCCGCTTTTTTTGCGCCCTGCGTCTAAGGATCAAATTTTTTAGATTGGAGGGGTGGAAATGTCCGTCCGCCTATCACATTCGGACTTTCGCGACTTTCGGACTCTCTATAATTACTTGTGCACCTGTGACCCCGAACCGACAGCCGTCGACGTCATTGTGGCTTGCGGATCCGGACCCTGTAAAGACATGGCTGTTCTTGCCGCTCGACTCTATCATAGAGGGGTAGCTCCAACCATCGTCGTTACGGGTTTCGCCCATCCCAGCTTTGGTATTCACGAAGCTACCTTAATGCATCAAGTCTTGCGTCAAAAGGGAGTCCCGGATTCGGCGATCATTGTCGAAGAGTCCGCTAGAAACACTGGTGAAAATATGGTTTTGTCTGCCGCTCGCCTGCTCGAAAGAGGCATCGTACCCGAAAGTATTGTCCTCGTCAGCAAGAGCTTCGCCGCCGCTCGAGGTCGCGTCACCGCCCATGCGCAGTGGCCCGAACCTCAGCCCATCGTCTACTCAATGGCAACGAAGCCTCCGTTTTTCTGGAACTTCTTCCGCAACTGGCTTCACGGTCGCCGGCACTACTTTTTAAGCTCTATTCTTGGCGAATACGAGCGGCTTTTTTACCGCGACTACGTCGAGCAAGGCTTCATTGTCCCTCGCGAGTTCATCCAGGGCATCGATGACGCCTACCAACGTCTCAAAAAGCGCGGCTTTACCGGTCGCTAGACTAAGCCATTACCCATTTAACCGCTAGCCTTAAAGCTAGCGGTTTACTTGTAGTATCTACTCAAGAACGCTTTCTTAAACTCATCAAACGTCCCATCCAGCAGACTCTCACGAGTCTGATCCGTCAGCCGCACCACAAACCGCTCATTATGAATCGTCGCCAGCACCTTGCCCGTTATCTCATCCGCCCTAAACAAATGCGCCAAATACGCCCGCGTGTGATTTTGGCAAGTATAGCAATCACACTCCGCATCCACCGGCCGAAAATCCCGAGTCATCGCCGAGTTGTTGATATTCAGCCGCCCATCATGTGTGTACAGCGTCCCATTCCGCGCCATCCGCGTCGGCGCCACACAATCAAACGTATCACAGCCACCCTCCACTCCGATAAAAATATCCCGCGGTTCCTGCCCCATCCCCAAGAGATGCCGCGGCTTCTCCTCCGGTAATATCGAATTCGTCGTCGTAAGCACCTCCATCAGCCCCTCCGCCCGATACGTACTACCAATCCCAAACCCATCAAACGGCAAGCTAGCGTGAAACCCCGCACTCTCCTCGCGCAAATCTTTAAAGTACCCCCCTTGAACCACACCAAAGAGTGCTTGGTAACTCGTAAGTGCACTATCTTGAGGCGTATGGGGGGTCTTGCCCTTTAGGGCAAAGAGGGGGTCTCCTCCTGGCTGTTGACGCCGAGAAATAGCTGCACAACGAGTTGTCAAGCGTTGGTGTTCTTCAAGGCACCTCTCCGCCCACGCGTGTGTCCGCTCCATGCACGCCTTCATCGCCGCATGCTCGCTACTATCCGCCACATGATCAAACGCCATATGAATATCCGCCCCGATTTGCCATTGAATCCGCATCGAATCTTCCGGCGTCATCTTCACCTTATCGCCATTATAGATATTGATAAACTCCGCGCCTTCATCCGTCACCTTCGTCCCTGGCAAGCTCATCACCTGAAACCCGCCCGAATCTGTAAAAGTCGGCCCGTCCCACGCCATAAATTTCGAAAGACCCCCGGCCTGCTCCACAATCTCCGCCCCCGGCCTAAGTAACAGATGATAAGTGTTTGCCAGCACCGCCTGTCCGCCCAAGTCCCGAATCTCTGCGTTCGTCAGCGCTTTCGTCGTCGCCTTAGTCGCCGCCACCACAAACGCCGGCGTCTCTATCTCCCCATGCGGCGTGATAATCTTCCCGACTCGAGCCAGCCCGGCCCGCTTCTCTATCTCAAACATGTTATATTATACCATCAAGTAAGCCCAGCAGCCACCGTCACATCCCATTAATTCTAAGTTCCGGCAACCAGACATTCTCCGGAGTCGCCAACGCATACGCTACCAAATCCGCCGTCGCTTTCGGATCCAGCGCCTTCGACAAATCCCTATCGTACTGCGCCTTACTAAACAAATCCGTATCCATCACGCTCGGAAATACCGTCGTCACTCTCACCCCGTGCGGATGCAACTCATCATGCAAGCACTTCGAAAACCCCGTCACCCCCCACTTACTCGCATAATACACCGACCGCGTCGCCTTATGTTCCAGCCCTGCATCCGAACAGATATTGATAATCTGCCCCTCTCCCCGCGCCATCATCTCTCCAGCAATCACCCGTGTGCAATTAATCGTCCCCAGCAAATTAATCTTCACCACATCCGTAATCCTCGCCGGGTCGTTCGTGATCAAATCCCCCGCGATAAAAATCCCCGCATTATTCACCAGCACATCAATCTGGCCATACTTCGCCCGCGTCTCATCCGCCGCCCGTTCCACCTGTCCATAATCCGCCACATCACAATGCACATCCGCCCCATCAATAATATCCCACGTCACCACCCGATACTCCCCGCGCAACCGCTCAGCAATCGCCGCCCCGAGACCCTGCATCCCACCGGTAATCACGACTGTCCTCACCTCATCTCCATAGTTCTTACGTCTATTTTACCACAAACTCCCCACCATAAGAAAAGGGCGACTACTCTAAGTCACCCCTAATAAAGTCCAAAGGTTCGCCTACCGTCAGTCACCGGTCCGCTGCATCTTTTTATAAAGCGGATCCCTGGAATCGCGACAGATATAAGACATACAGATGACATCTGTCATGCTCGCCGACCCCGGTAATGTTTCCCAATCCACGCCCTGTGCAGCCAGCTTCTGCATTTCTTTACATCCTGCGATGAATCTATCCAGATTTTTGCCTTCTTCCGCCGGCCAGCTCCCTTCTCGTCCGTCCGCCAACATCAGGAGCGCCCCTTTGGCGTTCGCCAGCACACCGTACCAGTGAATCAGCGCGTCCCGCGAACAGGCACCATCATAAATCAGGGCAGCTCTTACCTTACGAAACTCGCACACTTTTTCTGCCTCCTGGTTAAAATCCGCGTTCTTCTTGCAGGTCGTACACAGTTCTTGCAGTCGCTGGATAAACTTCACATACCAGCCCAAATCTTTGTTCGGAAACAACCCACGAATCGCCTTCGCAACCTCGCTCTTGGTCGTATCCGCTCTTACCTTAAGTTTCATATAGCCTCACCTCTCCGAGTATAATAACAGTATCGTATCATGAATAAGCTTATGTGTCAATGTGTCGTTTGGATTTGCGCGCACTGCTTCCCACCCCCTACGGGTAGACACAGCGGAGGGAGTTACCGAACCACTTACTGTTGGGATTGTTGTTGCCTGGGACTATGAGAGCATTGTTTAAGCCCGTGAGGGATACGCCTTCCGTAGACACTAGTGACCCAGCCCACCAGAACGCAATCATGGATTGGGTGAATACGCCACTGGCAGTGAGCAGGTAACTGGATACGACAGTGGCGAAGGAAATAAGAATGACCCCTGTAGCAACAGGGGTGGGTGATTTTTGGTATAACTTTCTCTATTGTGCAGTATAGCACACCCGACTCAAAAAGTCAATAGGCTATGCTTATTCTGGGTCAACTTGAAGCCCTCGGAGATCCTCCTTCGCCACTGTCTCGGCGGCAAGAACAGCCACATCGAACGGGCTACGCTATCAATCCGAATACGTTTTGGCTTGGCACTCATCACTCACTACCTTGACTCTCGCATCAACTATGCGACTGC
>WRMD01000009.1 GCA_009777315.1 Candidatus Saccharimonadota bacterium | reverse complement strand
CTTCCCTCTAGGGTTTGACCGGCTTAGTAGAGTCTGAGAGAAAGGCCACCACCTTTCAAAGGACTTTGTTAAGGCTTATCCTAGTCGTAGTTTAACAAGGTCTATTTTCGTTAACTAGCCGAGGGGCGAAGCCCCTCGGCCAAGGAGAAAGGAGGTGCGTATGCTTAAACTACGATTGTTGTTTGGCCTACTAGAAGTAACCGTCGACTTTCGGCGGAGATAGTTTTAGTGCGTCGTAAGACGCACTAGAACAAACCCTGAGGTTTACTAGGTAAGCCTCATTAGTATCATTTTAACAATTTGGCCAACAAAAAGCAAACCCCCCGCCTCTGTGGTAGAATAAATTACTGTATGAATCACGAAGAAGTACTAGAGGAAATCTTTAAGGAGCAGAAAGAGTTATACTCCGAGCTGACTGAGCTCAACGACCGATTCGTAAATTTGGACGTCTCGGACAGAACACCTATTTTAATTGAATTCCTAGGGTCGGCGCGAAGCGGTAAAACTACCGCAATCGGAAATATCTCAGAGCTGTTCAGAAAAAGCGGCAAGACGGTTCAGGTAATAGGTGAAGAATCCGTCGACATTACTGAAGACGTAAACAAAGACCCCAAGATGAAACAAGAAATCAACAGCGCGGACTACATAAAAAGAGTCAGCGACGAAGTGATTAATATCTATAACAGTGCCAAAAACTCCGAAGCCGATGTCGTTATCTTTGACCGGAGCATCAACGATAGATTTAATTGGTTCACGATATTTAGCGAATGCGAAAACGAGCCATACACCAAAAGGTTAGGCGACCAGAAAGTAGACCTACTCGTAGTGCAAACTTGCGACGTTGCCAAAAGCCTGGAGAGAAAATTCAAAAACTCTCTATCTCTGTTCCCAACAAAATGGACCAACTACCAGATATGTACCGAGTATCTGGAGGCTATCTCTAAAAACGAGGCAAACTTTCAAAATCACGCGAATGCCACCATTAAACTGGATACCAGCGACATGGATGCGATGCGGGCTAGCTTGACGATCGCAAAAGAGATTCTGGACCTACTATAGCGCCTTCCGCCTCACCCCTTGCAAACTACCCTCCTATCAGGTATAATCAATACAACTATTTAGAAAGGAGTTTTGGGCGGTCGTAGAGTCGCACGGTTCCACGCCGACCCAAGTAACAACAATTGAGTAAAATCACTATGGACGAACTGTTGCAGTCTAGCCCCGATCTCGGGCACCTGCAGGAAGGAGAACTGGTCAAGGGTAAAGTGCTGAGCGTCAAAAAGCACGAAATCCTTGTCGATCTCGGCCCTCGCGGCGTCGGCATCACCCCTCGCTGGGAGGCTAGCGCGTCTCGCGATCTAGAAGTCGGCCAAGAGGTCGAAGCCAGCGTTCTTGACGAAGAGACCAAGGACGGCTACGTCCTCTTGTCCTTCAAGAAAGCCGCCAAAGACAAGGGCTGGGAGGAGCTTATCGCCAAGAAAGCCAGCGGCGAAACCATCACTGTCACCCCATACGATGTTAATCGTGGCGGCCTCCTCCTCGAATATGAGGGTGTCCGCGGCTTCATGCCCGTCTCTCAGCTCACCGCAGAGCACTACCCACGCGTCAGCAGCAACGACAAAGAAGAAATCATCGCCAAGCTCCGCACCCTTATCGGCGTGCCGATGCAGGTGGTCGTTCTCGACGCCGACAAGCGTGAAAGCAAGCTCATCTTCAGCGAACGCGAAGCAGCTCGTGGTGCGCTCGACGAGCGTGTCGCTAACCTCAAAATCGGTGACGTCGTCGAAGGCGTCGTTACCGGCGTGGTCGCTTTCGGTATCTTCGTTAACGTCGACGGCATCGAAGGCCTCGTCCACATCAGCGAAATCTCTTGGGAGCGTGTCGAAGACCCCAACCAATACGCCAAAGTCGGCGAGCGCATCAAGGCCAAGATTATCTCTGTTGATAAAGATCGCCTCAGCCTCAGCATGAAGCAGCTCCAGGCCGACCCATGGGAGCTCGAGACCAAAGACCTCGTCAAAGACCAGGAGGTAGAAGGCACCATCACCCGCATCACTCCGTTCGGCGCCTTTGTCCAGATTCGTCCGGCCGTTGAAGCTCTCGTTCACGTTAGCGAGCTCGGCACCGGCGGCGACGACCCCGAGAAGGTCTTCGCCCTCAATGACAAGAAAACCTTCAAGATTCTCGACATTGACACCGAAAATCGTAAGATATCCCTCTCTCTCAAGAAATAACGCCCTTCACGGGGCATGAACACGAAAGGAACGTGCTATGCAAAAAGAAATCCTCATCGCCGGATCGGTAACAGTCGATGAGCTAGCACGTGCCCTCGGACGTCCGGTAGCTAGCCTTATCGCCGACCTCTTTAAAGCCGGCATTGTCGCCACCATCAATCAACGCCTCGACTTCGACACCGCCTCCCTGATCCTCGCCGAACTCGGCGTCGACGCGGTTCTGAAGCGCAAAGAAGTCGAAAGCGTCCGCGGGGCAGGGCAGACCTACGTCCTCTCTGATAAGGCCGTCACCCGCCCCCCCATCGTCGCCATCATGGGCCACGTCGACCACGGCAAAACCACCCTTCTTGACGCCATTCTCGACAAAAAGACTGCCCAAGGAGAGGCCGGCGGCATCACCCAACACATCTCCGCCTACCAGCTCAAACGCCAAAACCGCTTCATCACCTTCCTCGACACCCCTGGCCACTCCGCTTTCCAGGCTCTCCGCCAGCACTCCGCCATGCTTACCGACATCGCGGTCATCGTAGTCGCCGCCGACGACGGTGTCAAGCCGCAAACCGTTGAAGCTATCGAGTTCGCCCGTCTCGCCAAAGCCAAAATCATCATCGCCATCAACAAAATCGACAAACAATCCGCCGATCCTAATCGCGTCATGGCCCAACTCGCCACCGATTACAACCTCAACCCGGAAGAGTGGGGCGGCGACGTCGTTATGGTTCCCGTCTCCGGTAAAGAAGGCAAGAATCTCGATCAGCTCCTTGACATGATTCTCCTCACTGCCGACCTCGAAGACCTCCGCGCCGACGTCGACGTCCCGGCTCAAGGTCTCGTCATCGAATCTCACATGGAAGTCGGTCGTGGCGCGGTCGTCAATCTCCTCGTCACCCAAGGCCAGCTTAAGCCCGGAGATTTCGTCGTCGCAGGCAGCAATTTCGGCAAAGTCCGTACCATGCTTGATTTCCGCGGCAAGCCTGTCGGCAAAGCCGGCCCATCCACCCCAGTTGTCGTCACTGGTTTCAAAACCTTACCAAACTTCGGCGACTACTTCGCCGAGCAAGACAACGAAAAAGACGCCAAGCGCCAAGCCGCCGCTCACGCCCTCGCGGCGCAGGGCGAAGCCATGAGTACTAACGTCACCGGTCTCGACCTGCTTAGTCAAATGTCCGACGCTCACGACAAGCCCGAGCTCAACATCGTCGTCAAAGCCGACGTCGGCGGTTCTGTTACGTCGGTCGTTGACAGCCTCCGCCTCATCGACGCTGAGGGAGAGATCCGCCTTAACATCATCGGCACCGGTGTCGGCAATATCACCGACAACGACCTCGCCCTAGCCGCCGGCAAAAACACCATCCTCTATGGCTTTAACGTTGACCTCCCACCCGCCATGGAAAAGAAAGCCACCCGCGACGGCGTAGTCGTCCGCACCTACAAAATCATCTACGAGCTCCTCGACGACGCGAAGCGCGAGATGGAAGCCCTTCTCGCCCCTGAAATCGTCGAGACTATCAAAGGTAAGGTCGTTCTTCGCGGCGTCTTCAAAGTCACTCAAAGTTCCGCCATCGTTGGTGGTGAAGTTCTCGAGGGCACAGTCCATAAAGGCGACCTCGTCCGTATCCTCCGCCGCAAAGAACTAATCGGCGAAGCCGTCCTCGATTCTATCCAACACGAAAAAGCCTCCGTCAGTGAAGCCAGGCAGGGCGATACCCGCGGCTATTCACTGAAGACCAAGGGCAAACTTAAGCTCGAAGTCGGCGATCACCTCGAAGTCTACACCAAAGACATCGTCGCCCGCAAACTCGGCTAGGCCAAACCCTAAACCAGACCCTAGTTAAATATGCTACAATCCTAGTATGAATGAGCGTAGGTCATGGACAAGAAACGAATTATTATCATAGCAACTATCCTCTTGGGGCTAGTCCTGATGGTTCCTCTATTGCGCCAAATTCTCAATACCGGCTCGTCAAGCCCCGACGACGATACTAGCGGGCAGGGCAGCCACGAGGGGCTATGGAGCTACGATGGCTATGGCGGCCATGACAACTGGTATGCTCACCTCAGCGAGCTATTCCCGACCCTCACTATCGCACCCGGCCAGGAGCAAGTCCTCGGCCCATACTCTCCGTACCCCGACCGCGACGAGATCTGCGCCAGCTATGCGACAGTTGTTCAAGAAGAATTCATGGCCCTCCCGACCTTCGGCGGCCTCTGGGTTGACTATACCGGCCTAGTCCATGTGCAAGTAGTCGACGGCATGTCGGCCTCCGCTCTCACCCGAAACGCAGTCTCCGCCCAAATTGCGTCCCTTAATGCTGCCCGATGCTTCACCGTCACCTCCGTCAACAACACTTACGCGGCCCTCGGACAAGCCAACGCTGCCATTGCAGAGATCCTCCAGCGGCGCCACGAGTTGACTCTCGACGGCAGATCAATATCAGTAAGCACCAGAGTCGATATCAACCGAGTTGTCGTTGACGTCCCCCACGAAATACATTTCACCTACAACCGCTATCTATCCTTGCGCGAAATCCTCGAGCGCTTCGGCAGCGATCTTGTTGTTTTCGTAGTCTCCGACTCCTACACCCCCACGACCACGCCATAGCCCTTCCTCCCCACCCCCTACGGGTAGACACAGCGGAGGGAGAAGCCATATGTAATGCCGTTAGCATATGTACCTGAGTAGATGGCTGAGCTATCTACTCCCGCCCAAGTTGGCATTGGTTCCGTTGGTTGGACACTCATAGAAGCAGTCCACCAGTAGGCAAACCCAGACATGATAAGACCATACGGCGGATCGAAGTATCCCATAGTGACAGTGGCGAAGAGAAGACGAAACTTTATAAAGTCGACGTCATAACGGAGGTAGGAAACTTTATAAAGTTTCCTACCTCGTACTCACCCCTGTTAGATCGACCCAAATCCAAAACTTTATAAAGTTTCGACCCTCCCCCTGAAGACTCCCGAATCCTCCTTCGCCACTGTCCACTAAGAAAACCAAGGTTTTCTTCCTTTCCTTGCTGGAGCCAGAAAAGGCAGGCGAAGCCTGACCTTTTCTGGCGAATCATTATCTGGGAGGGGAGCAGTCCTCGCTTGGTTTGCTATAAGCAAACTCGGCTTTTGCCGACGAGGACGATGAGGGGAGGACTACTCCCCTCATGGCTGGACACTGTGTCTACCCGTAGGGGGTGGGGAGGAAGGGTCTTGGGAGAGATAGGCTTGAGTAGGGGAAGGGCTTGAATAGGTTGAGAAGTTTGCATCAAACCAGTTCTTGGGGTTTAATTATGCGAAAGGCGTGCGAGATACAGTTTCATGAGGAACGTCCCGGAGCTTGGCAAAGCGAGGGAGAAGAAGGTTTTAGTCCGTGGCGACGGATTAAAACCATTCTGTGTCCGAATGAAACTGTGCTCGACGAGCCTTTCGCTGAAGCTAAGTACCCGACAGCTTTTTGGTGCAAATCCTTCCATATGCTATAATACGCTTATGGATAACTTCGACGAAACCTGGCTATCCGAGGTGGGATTAATGCAAGACCGCACCCCCGCCGAACGACAAGCCTTTTTAGCTCACCTCAGCGAAGAGCGTGAGGTTAGGGTAGGGCAGCAACTCGCGGTTGGCCTCCCCGAGGAAAAAGTCGCGGAGTTCGAGCGCATCATTAACGGCGACGAGCCCACCATCACCGCTACCATCGGCAACTACCACGAATCCCCTATCTACAAGGCCATGATTAGCGTCGGCGGTTTCACCCCCGACACCGACGCAACCAAACGCGAACTCGCTTCACTCCTCTGGCTCAACACCAACCGCCCCGACTACCAAGAGCTCATCAACAAAGTCACCGCCGACCTCAAAGCCCAAGTCGTCGCCAGCAAAAACAAAATCTAAACCAGAGCAGGGCATCAGCCTTTCGGCCACTTATACCAACTACTCACGCCGTTAATAAAAGCTTCAGCGGTCATTTCTTTTCGCCCCTCCGGGATTAACCGCTCAATCACCAAAAACTTCCCGTCCTTACACTCCAAGTCCAACACCGACTCCGGCTCATCAGCCACACACGTCGCCGTCACCACGCAATTTATCTCCGACTCACGTGTCGGCCCGACCCTTATCTTCGATTTCGGAAACCCCAGATACGCCCGCACTTCATCATGCAGCCGCTGCGCTGTTTTTTCTTTCGGCTTCAGCTCCGACAATTCCTTCGTCAACTTCTCCGTATAGGTCGCCCCCGCCTCATCCTGCTCTCGCGCCAGCGACCTCGGCTCATCCCCGCCCCAACTCATATAATCCCCATTATTCGCCGCGATATTTCGCAGTAACCCATAACCCACCAACTCTTCCGCGCCCGTCTCCGCCGCCCAAGCATAAATCTCCGCCTTAGATAGCTCATGAAAATGTGCCTTTTCCCACTCCTCAAACTCTTCATCATCCAGCCTGTTCCGTGCACACAACGGACACTCATCATACCCATCATTTTCTATCTGCGCATAAATCGGTCCCGCATCCATCCCCGCCACCAACTTAATAATCGTCACCCCAAACGTCCTATCACCATTCGCAATCGCCGTCTCAATCGGACTCGGCCCCCGATATTTCGGCAACAGGGAAGGGTGAATATTCATAATCCCAAACGGCTCAAAAAAGTCCAGCACCCCCTGCGGAATCATCTTCCCATAACCCGCCAGTACCCCAATAAACCCCGACCCCAACTTCAAGCCTAGCTCTTCCAAAATCGGCAAAATCTCCCGCGACTTCTCCGGCTGAAACACCGGCAACCCATGCGCCAACGCCACTTCTTTCACTTTCGGCGCCATCATCTTCCGTCCCCGCCCCGACCGACTATCCGGCGCCGTAAACACTGCCACCACATTATATTTCGCCTCAATCAATTTCTCCAGCGGCGCCACCGCCAGCCCTTCCTCAGTACCAAAAAACACAATCGGATTATCAATCATCGGCCAGGGAAAGCCTTGGCTCTCCAGCCAATCCTCCGGCCTACTCACCCCCGCCCCAAAGTTCCTCATTATCCTTGATCTGCGTCTCATAATCCAGCGGCGCCAGCTCCCCCTTATCCGTCAGCCGATAAAACGCATCCTTTTCACCCTTTATATGATCAATAAACAGCACTCCGTCCAAGTGGTCAATCTCATGCAGCAATGTTCGCGCCAGCCCCTCCGTCGCCTTCACTCGCACCGGCGTTCCGTCCTCCAACATCGCTTTAATCCGCACTTTTCGCGGCCGCTTCACCTTACCATAGATATTCGGCACCGACAGACACCCCTCAAAATCCACCGTCTCCGGTCCATCCGTCGCTACCACCACCGGGTTTATCAGCGCCGTCCAGCTCGCGTCTTCCTTGTCGTCCATATTTTCCCGTATGATTATCACTCGCACTAATTCACCCATCTGTGGCGCCGCCATCGCCGCCGACAGCTCGTGCGGATGATCCTTCTCCCACTCTAGCGACAGCTCCGTCATCCGCCGAATAATCCCCCGCACCTCATCGGTCACCTCGGACACTTTCTCCGCTTTCTCTCTCAGCCGCCCATCTGGCACGGCAATAATCTCTGCTTTCTTTGACATACCCTAGTATAGCATTAAGAGGCGAGAGAAGAAGCGAGTCGCAACCCTAAGCCGTGCTATACTATCTGAAAAGGAGCCCACATGCCTAAGAAGATCAAGGTCGCGACCCTCAATCGCAACAACAACCACAAGCGTAGCGTCAAGCGCATCCGCAACAAAAAAACCGCCGCTCGCATGAAGCCTAGAATCGCCAAATAAAACAACCCATAGTATCAACCCCGTTCGCATAGAGCGGGGTATTAACGTTGCTTTATTAAGCTTAAGCATGATATAATTAGGCATGCAAGCCGCCGAAGAAAACAAAGGCCAAAAACAGCCCGCTGACCCCCGTAATGAGATCATCAAAAAGATCCGGGACAGCAATAGCATCCTCATCGCTGTCAACAACAGCCCGACCATCGACGAGCTCGTCTCCGCCATCGCCATGACCGTCGCCCTCGACAAGATCGGCAAGCACGCCACCTCTATTTTCAGCGGTCACATCCCCGAGCAAATTGAATTCCTCCAGCCCGAAAAGACCTTCGAGATCGACACCAACTCCCTCCAGGACTTCATCATTAGCTTGAACAAAGACAAAGCCGACCACATCCGCATCAAAAACGACGGCGATTTCGTTCGCGTCTACATTACCCCCTATCGCACCACCATCACGCCTGAAGACCTCAGCTTCTCCCGAGGCGACTTCAACATCGACCTCGTTGTCGCTTTGAATGTCCCCGTCGTCGCAAACCTCGACGCCGCCATCGCCGAGCAGGGCCGCATCATGCACAACGCCTCCGTTGTCAACATTTCCACCGGCGAACCCGGCCGCTTTGGCGACATCATCTGGGCCGTCCCTGGTGCCTCATCGATGGCCGAACTCACCGCCATGATTCTCGACGGTCTCCGCAACGCCTTCGAGGGCGGCGAGCTCATCGATCAATCCGTCGCTACAGCCATGCTTACCGGCCTCGTCTCCGCCACCGATCGCTTCTCTAACGCCAAGACTACCCCTGTCGTCATGAATCTCGCTTCTCGCCTCATGTCCCTCGGCGCCAACCAAGCCGAAGTCTCCAGTAACCTCCTCGGCCGCGAAGCTCGCGTCACCGTCGAACACAACGCCCAAAGCCACGCCGAGAACCCCACCACCCCTCCGCCGCCGCTCATGGGCGCAAACGAAATGCAAACCGGCGTCACCGCTCTTCCCGTTATTGACAAAGTCACAGCCCCGCCTAGCACCGCTCCACCCGAAGCCGCCGGCTCTCAGGATGTCAATTCCGGCGATTTCCTCACCCCAAACGCCGATATCCTCACCCACGCCAAGACCATCGAGCCGCCAAAAACCACTCCATCACCCAGTGAAGTCATCGCCCCAGAGCTCGCCGACCTCGCCAAGCCCACCGACAACATCCCAACTCCACCACCATCACCCCCTCCGGTCGCACCACCCCCGGCCCCTACACCGCCACCGCCGCCCCCCAAGGCCCAAGGTACCGCCCCCACCGTCCAAGAGATCCAACACATGCTCGAAGAAGGCCTGCCTCTTCCGCCCGAGTTCGACCCTCGTCTCTCCGCCCCCACCCTCGAAAAGCCCACCGACAGCAACAACACCTTCCAGGTCCCCGGTATGGTCACTGGCTAATAAGCCATCGCTCTAGCCACCCCTTGCGCCCCGATCAGGGGCTTTTACGATATAATATAATCTATGAACGAAATCATCCTCATCGACAAGCCTAGTGACATGACCAGTTTCGGCGTCGTCGCCCGCGTCCGCCGCAAACTCAGCGACCAAGCCACCGTCACCGCCCGAGCTACCGACCTGAGTCACCGCCGCATCAAAGTCAAAGTCGGCCATTCCGGTACTCTCGACCCCTTCGCCACCGGCCTACTCATCCTCCTCGCCGGCCGCGCAACCAAGCGCGCCGACGAATTCCTCAAACTCGACAAATCCTACGAAGCCACTCTCCGCTTCGGCTTCACCTCCACCACCGGCGACCCCGAGGGCGAGATTACGCCATTCCCATACGCCAAACTCCCCACCGAGGCTGAAATCCGCGCCGCTCTTCCCAACTTCACCGGCAAAATCACCCAAACCCCGCCCGCCTTTTCCGCCATCAAAATAGGCGGCCGCCGCGCCTACGACCTCGCTAGAGCAGGGCAAGAATTCACCATCCCCTCCCGCCAAGTCGAAATCTACTCCATCGACCTCCTCTCCACCACCCCTTCCGACGATCCTCCTCCAACCACCACCGAAGCCACCACCAAGACCGTCGCCGAGGCTCGTATCCTCGTCCACTGCTCCTCCGGCACCTACATCCGCACCCTCGCCGAAGACCTCGGCAAGTTCCTCGGCTCCGGCGCCTACCTCACCGCCCTCCGCCGGCTTACCATCGGCCCATACGACATCAAAGACGCCACCTCCCTCGACACCTTCATGGCAGAATAGAGCTACTCCTCCCCACCCCCTACGGGTAGACACAGCGGAGAGATTGACCACCAGATTTACCCCGACTAACTGTTTGCATGCCAGGAAAAACGTCAACATTTCCTACGCGCCAGTTGCTGGGCTGTGGAGCATTACTTAATGCAGAAGACCATGTGTGCGTAAACTCAGATTGGCTACTCATAGCCCCTGTATCCGGTACGTACCAGCCAATCGAGACAGTGGCGAAGGAACTTCCGCCCCCGCATCTTGATTTTTTCGCGTGGATAACCTATACTTTCGATATGCGGGTGTAGCTCAGTTGTTTAGAGCGCGTCCTTGCCAAGGACGAGGCCAAGGGTTAGAGTCCCTTTACCCGCACCAAAATGATCCCCGACCATAGTCGGGATTCTTCTTGCCCTGGCGGCTTCCGTGGCTTGCCTCCTAACCCCCTGGACATTCCCAGATATATATGGTAAAATGTCGAAAAGGAGAGTTTTATGATAGGTTTTATTGTAGCGGGTGTGGCAATTGCAGCGATTATCCCCTGTATTCGAGTGATTAATCAATACGAACGCGGAATTGTTCTGACACTAGGTCGGTTCACCGGCACCAAAACCCCCGGCCTCCGCTTCATCTTCCCCTATTTCAACATCCAAAAGCTCACCAAAATCGACGTCCGCACCACCATGATCGACGTGCCAAAGCAAGAGGTCATCACCCGCGACAACGTCACCGTCGGCGTTGACGCCGTCGTCTATTTCCGCGTCCTCGCAGCCGAAAAAGCCGTCCTCGAGACCACCAACTACGTCACTTCAACCTACAACTATGCCCAAGCCGCCCTCCGCGACGTCACCGGCAACTTCGACCTCGACGACCTCTTGAGCAAACGCGACGAAATCTCCCAGCAGATTAAAGAAATCGTCGACAAGCAAACCGACAAATGGGGCATCGACGTCGAAAACGTCAAGCTCCAAAACATCGAACTCCCCGGCGACATGAAACGCGCCATGGCCAAGCAAGCCGAGGCCGAACGAACCCGTCGCGCCGCCATCATCATCGCTGAGGGCGAAAAAGCGGCGGCGAACTCGATCGCCGAGGCCGCAAAAATGTTGAGCGAGACCAAGGGCGGCATCAGCGTCCGAACCCTCCAAACTCTCGAGAAGATTTCTGTCAACCCATCGCAAAAAGTCGTCGTGGTCGTGCCTAGCGATCTGACCGGCGAAGCCTCAAAAATCGCCACCACCCTCACCGCCGCCGAGTAGTCAGTACTTCTTTTGATAGTAATAGTAAAGTAGGTTTTGAGCGACTACTTGCGCGAAGAGTATGCCACCAAGCAACCAGATAACCTTGGAATCGGCGCCGATAATGAGTAAAATTACGATGGCCACGACTAGCAGGCCCGTCATCCAACTATTAACTGCGTCACCGGCCCTTTCCCTGAGCGAAATACTACGTTCATCATCCGGTTCGCATCCGAGATCCGCCTCATCTTTGGCATTCTCAGCTATACTCATCTTAAATATCCAGCCATCTTTACCAATCTTAAATGTTTTCATTATCTACCTCCTTATCGTTAAAAATAAAAACTTCCTCAATTGTTTTCTCAAAATGCCTTGCTATTCGATAGGCAAGCGGCAATGAGGCAACGTAGCGACCGCGTTCTATGGATATAATCGTCTGCCGAGTTACGCCGACCGCTTCAGACAGTTCCTCTTGTGAAAGTTTGAATAACTTTCTTAGTTCTGGGATTTTAGTTTCCATACAGATAGTATAGTCAACTATGCTTTTTATGTCAAGCTTACTTTACAGTAATCCACACTTTCCAGATTCTTTTTGCAGTTTTTCTCATCTGAGGCAACAGAGGTGAGAATCCAAAACGCTTGCTATTGCATCAGATTGCCCTATCTGGTAATCTTCCTCTAGGGTTTTGGGCTGGTTTGTGAGGTCTTAGGAGTGTTATCCACCCTCCTGCAATGGACTTCATAAGTCTAATCCTAGTTGAACTTTAAGAAGTCCATTGTTTCTGAAAGAAAGGAGGTGTGATATGCGAAAGAAGACCATTCTTAGTGTATTGTTCGGGTTAGTTACCTACACCGTTGAGGTTCAGGAGAAATAGTTAACTACGCCTTACGGCGTAGCTAACACCCAATACGAAAGAGTACTAGGCTCTTCGTTGATATTATTTTAACAAACATTAGCGCCAGACGCAAGCTCCCCACCCCCTACGGGTAGACACAGCGGAGGGTCATGCCACGAAATGTACCTCCCAGGCCACTATTAGTGCCAGGATCGATGACTGCGCTGATGCCACGTGTATACGCAATGTTAGCAAACCCTAAAGAATACAAGGATGGCGCCCATATGTACGCATATTCGTCTCTTGCATATAAGCCGGTTGCAGGGACGAAAACATCCGCCGAGACAGTGGCGAAGAGTAGGGTAGTCAGTTTCCCTCTGATGTGTTAAACTGTTTTCATGAATGAGGTAAACGAATCTAACGAGGCAAAAGCCGAGCCAAAAGCAAACACGGGCAAAACACCAACCTTCGACTGGTGGGGCTGGGCCAACAACCTCGAACAATTCAGCAAAACCGCCACCCCCGAAGTCTTCTTCTTTAACAAAAACTACACTCCTTTCAAAGTCCGCTTCACCGACAAGCTCACCTCTAGCCTCCGCGCGCTCTTCCTCCAAGAAGCCCTCGGTTTCATGTCCACCGCCGTCGAAAAAGGCTACACCGTCCAAGACCTCCACGAAGCCTACTCCGAAGAGCAAGTTCTCTGGACCACCGATACCGAAAGAGTCGAACGCCTCACCACTGTCCTCCACCTCATCGAAACCGAATACAAAGACCTCGTCTACTTCAACGAACAAGACTTCGATTTCCGCCGCATGAAAGGCATCATGGTCCGCTTCACCGCTGGCGACGACAGCTTTTACGTCATCAAATCCCTTGCCGCTTCATCAGCCCTCCGCGAAAAGACCGGCTGGGAGCTCCGTGGCGAAACTCTCGAACCTTTCTCCGCCGACGTCGGCCTCTCCGTCCCCTCCGGCAACGAAATGATTGTTTCAAACGGCAAAATCCTCATCTTCAACCGCCCCAAGTTCGAGCGCCTCTTCCAATACGACGTCAAAACCGAGCTTCTCGCTTCCCAGCAGGCCCGAGACCTCATGGCCAAATACAAACTCTCCCTCGCCGAAGGCCTCAAGCTCGAAGACCTGCTCAAAGACAGCAAAGCTCTCGTCACCAAAATCGACAAACTCGACGCTGAGACCCCCATCCCACAGGAGAAAATCATCGACTACGCCGACGAAATGCAGCTCGAGCTGATGGCGGACGAGCAGGGCAAAATCATCATCATGGAGCAAAAAGACCTCGCCACTTTCGTCAACCTACTTAACGAAGATTACTATACCTCTCCAGTCTCCGGCGTCCGCTACGAGGTCAAAAGCAAGAAAGCCCTTAAATAGTGGGCAAATACCCTTGGCTCGACGAATACTTACTCGCCAAGCCCGGCGTCACCAAAGATTTCAAAGAAGAATGGGGCTGGCATCGCTACATGATCGGCGGCAAAGATGGCCAACTCGGCAAAATGTTCGCCGCTCTCATGCGCCCATCCGCCAAATACGACCCCGCCTACGCCAACAAAAACCTCATCAACCTCAAATGCGACCCAGGATTAGCCGAAATCCTCCGCGACAACCACCCCGAAATCCTGCCTGGCTTCTATTCCGACAAGCGCACCTGGAACTCCGTCGACCTCGGCGGCAAACTACCCGACGACCTGCTTAAGCAAATAATCGACGACAGCTACCAGCTAGTCTTCGCCAAACTCACCAAAAAACTCCAACAAGAAATCATTTCTTCGTAAACTCTTTCAGTGCCATCCGATATATCCCGGCCAATGTCGCCTTGTTAAAGTACGACTGCCCAAAATGCACCGACGCCTTCTCCTTCATAACTTCTCCCACGAAACTCCGAAATTCTTCCATATCATCCTCGGACACACCCAGATCCTTCAACTCGTCGGCATACGCCCTCCCATAAACAAACTCATACTCCCGCGCCCCTTCCACCGCCCAAAACGCATCATAAGGCACCGCACCATACGCCCGTATCCAGTCCCACATAATATCCACGTCGGTCACATTCGGCCCCTCTTCGTGACATCGCTTGCACAACAGCACCAAATTCGCCGGCTCATCCTTTCCCCCTAACGATACCGGGACAATATGACATCTCTGCAATCGCCGTCCATAACCGCACCGCCAACAACGCTCATGTGCTTCCGAAGCGTTCACACTCAACCCGTGGTCATCGACGATCGCAAACCAATAATCCGCGATTTCCCGCCTCGTCGTCTTGATCGGCTGATACTTCTTGCTCATGCCTAAGTTTACCACGCCGCCGAAGTAGTAGCTAAGGGTAGGGTAAAGCGACCTCTGTAATAACAGAGGCCAAGAGTCTCCACCCCTGTTAACCCGCAAAATAACCGCTAGAAGTATTGACTTTTCACCTATGGTGTGCTATAATGGTAGATAGAATGGGAAAATTATACCTAAATTGCCCACCCATGGCACGTTTATAATTTGGTTACTTAATATTACACCCCGAACCCCACCTATCCCACAGAAGGAGTGATATGTATGAAGGCAATCCTAACCCCACTTATCAAGCCATTCGATTATCAAGGAGACGCGTTAACCGATTTAGCACTTGCCCGCATCTCCGGCGAGGACAAAGGCCTGCTTGACATGGCCAGCGGTCTCGGTAAAACCGTCATCGCCGCCCTCGACGTCGGTCAGTTTTTCAACGAAATACAGTACCACGGCAGAGCGCTATTCTTGTGCCATTTAACAGACGTCGTCGACCAGGCGCAAGAAGAGTTCAAAGAAGTTTACGGCGACCAATGCACCTACGGCCTCTACCACGGCAAGGAAAAAACGACAGAGGAAGTGACCTTTCTCTTCGCCAGCTTCCAAACCATGAGAGGTCGCCTTCGCAAATTCGCCAAAGACTACTTTGACTACATCATAGTAGACGAAGCTCACCACGCCCCGGCCAAAACTTTCCGCGCCGTCATCGACTATTTCCAACCCAAGTTTCTACTCGGCATGACCGCCACCTCCGACCGCCCCGACAACCTTGACCTCAACGTCATCTTCGGTCCCACCGCCTACGTCAAGTCTCTACCTAGAGCAGTCGGCGAAGGGCGTCTGGTGAAAATCGACACCCGCATCATCATGGACGAACTCGCGAAAAAGGAGCTCAAAGAGTTCCTCGACAAAGACACCCAAGAGTTAATCTCGATGGGTGAACTGAATCGCCGCGTGTTCATACCGCTGCGGGACGAAGAGATAGTCCGCATCATCCGCGAAAAGGCTAAAGAGAAAAAAGACCCGCGCACGGTTTTGTTCTGCTGCTCCATTTTGCATGCCAAAGAAATGGCCGCGCTTGTACCTGAGGCTACCGTACTCCACAGCGACCTATTGCCCAGCGAACGCAAGCAAAACCTGCAAGCGTTCCGCGACGGCACCTCGCCCACCATCATCGTGGTCAATATGCTCGACGAAGGCATAGACGTCCCCGAGGTCAACATCGTAGCTCTACTGCACAATACCGAATCCATCATCAAGGCTTTACAGCGCCTCGGCCGTGGCACCCGCCTCAGCGAAGGTAAAGACAGTCTATTAGTTCTGGACTTCGCCGCTACTTGCGAAACCATCCTCCGATACGCCAGACTCCGTGATGAGATTAATAAAATCCATCCCGACCGCATCAAGGTTAGCAGCGGTAGTGGTAGTATCAGAAGCGATGAAGAAAGATTCAGCGCTACAATCGATGACCCCGAATTCATAGAACGCGCCCTTGACATCATCGCCTTGCTCGAACAAGCCGAACAACGCACCCGTCAACTCGTTGATGGCTATACCGAGGAAGAACTCATCGTCCAGTTACGCAAGAAGTACATTGAGCTTGGAAAGACACCTCTTTGCGCAGAGATCGAAGCTGACCCTGGTATGGCAAGTGTCACGACTTTCATAAAAGTCTTCGGGTCCTACGTTGCGGCCTGCAAGGCTGCTGGGTTGGAGCCAAATCAAGCGGAGCATCGAACATACACTAGAGATGACTTAATCACCCAGTTCGTAGTATTCGCAGAAAAGAATGACGGTAAGGCTCCTATTTGTAGCGAGATTGACGCTTGCCCAGACATGGCCTCTTCTAGTACCTTCCTCAAGGTGTTTGGGTCTATACGCGCCGTGTGCATAGAAGCCGGCTTAGAGTCAAACGACGACTACACGAAAGAAGAGCTAGGCGCACAGCTACTAGCGAAGTCGGTCAGTATGGGCGGAAAAACTCCCTCGAAGGCTGACGTTGACTCCGACCCTAATATGGCAAGCTCCGTCACATACGCAAATGTATTCGGGTCTTATTCAGCCGCTTGTCTCTATGTTAAGTTAGAGCCTAATTTGCGCGAGTATACACGAGAAGACGCTATTGCCTTACTGAAAGCATTCTCGGTTAAAAATGATGGCAAAGCACCTAATATTAAGGAGTTAAAAACCAAAAACGGTCTGCCTAGCCAAGATGTGTTCATCCGCCTATTTGGGTCTTATACCAATGCTTGCTTAGAGGCCGAACTGGGATTGAACTATATACCTCCTTATAATCGTGAAGACCTAGCTAAGCAGATGCGGAAGAAGTTGGAAGAAAATGGCGGCTACATCCCATCTGTGGACGAAGTTGATAATGATCCTGAGATGGCGCACTCTGGTACTTTTCGCGATACTTTCGGTTCAATTCCCGCAGCCTGCAAGGAAGCTGTAGGTGACGAATTTAGTAAGTTAAAAAAGAGACCTTTGCCGCGTAGGCGACCGTCAAGGGAGGCGCTTAAAGCCCAGATTCTCGAGAAGTCGGCTAGAATGGGAGGTGTAACTCCTAGCTACGACGACGTTCGAGACGATAAAACCATGTCTAGTATAGGCGCATTTGTTAGAGAGTTTGGGAACTGGAGCAACGCTTGCTTAGCGGCAGGGCTAGCCCCAAACAAGAAGTCCGATGTACGCAAAAAGAGTAACCAATCAGTAAAACCTGGCGAATAATCGCAGGTTGTACAACCTAAGCCCCTACTATGTAGGGGCTTATTCATATCTTGGTTGACAGAGTCCAGAGCAGGGCGACCAAAATAAAGACCAAACAAAAAAGTCCGGATTCACTCCGGCTTTTTTGATTCAAATTCGTTTTCTTAGGAAGTTTTCTTTTTGAAAAGAAAACTTAGGCTTAAATCACCCGAACCTCCGTCCGTGGCACAGTCTTCCCTGTAAAAGTCGACTTCTTTCGCTTCGTATACTCAACCACGCCATCTTTCGCTGCGTGAATCGTAAAGTTTCGCGAAATATACGTCCCTTCGCCCGAAATCTTCGTCGCACCGGTCTGCCGCACCAACACCTCGCCCTGTCGCACCTTCTGGCCACCGTAACGCTTCACGCCCAAACGCGCACCACCGTTGTTGTGGATATTTTTCGAGGTACCGCCCGCTTTTACTGTTGCCATCTGGCTCTCCTACACTTTCCTTAATACTATTATATCGCGAGCGACAATCTGCTTTTCTCTATAATACAAGAGCGTAGAGCAGGGCTCACCATCCACAACAGTATACCCCAGATTCGCCAAGAAATCAAGAGGTAGCCGCGAAAAACTCCCATCCGCCCGCCGCCACGCTGGACACGCCAATGCCAACACCGTTCCCGCCTCGATTTGCCCCCCGATATTCTTCAAAAACCCCCTGAGAATCTGCCCCGTCACATGCTTCACATCGCCCAATTTCTCCTCCGACGGCACCGTCGAAAACGGCTGCCCCAAATAAATCTCACTCGCCACCGCACTAATCGGCGTTTTCCACTTATGCTTCGTCGCGTCCCCAACCTCTAACCGCGTCCCCGAAGCCCCAGTCCTCCGTCCAGCACCCCCCAACCACTCCAAATTCACCTTGCTATACTCAATCATCCGCGGCTCGAGATCTGTCCCGTACGCTTGCATCCCCATCAGTACCACCTCTTGCAGTACCACCCCCGTCCCACAAAACGGATCCAACACCACCTTACCCGCCCCCATATCGCTCCCCACCGCCAAATTCACCAAAACCTGCGCCAATTTCGGCGGCAACATCCCCACTCTCGCGTCCCGTTTCGGCCGCTCCTGATCCCTCGCCGCATACGCGTTCAAATTCTGCACCCCAGTTAATTCCGCCAAAAACTGCCGCCCCTCGCTGTATACATATATTAATTCTTTCTTCGCCGGCACCGCACCCAACCTGTTATGCAAGCTCGCCGCGTCCGACACTTCCGCCTCTTTGCTTGGCAACAACCTCACGCTCCGTCCCGCCCGCACGAGCTCCTTTTTCAAATTCATCCCCAGCACATTCGCCGTTTTCGCTGTCGCCTTAACCCCGCACACCGACACCCCCAGTGTAATCTTCCCCTCCGCCGGTAGCCCTAGTGCTTTTATCACGTCCGCTGGTTTCATCTCTTTCGTCGCAATCACCCGCGCCGTCTTCCTTGTCCCACCCAACCGATCAATATCCAAAGTCTTTTCCGTCTTCACCAGTGCCACCTGGGGCAATACCAACTCAGCATGCCCATACACGGCTCGTAGCTCCGCCAACCCAATCTCCGGCTGCCGCCCCAAAATCGCAATCTGCATACCCTTATTCTACACCCCATCGACCCCCTTGCATAGGGGCAGGGCGACCACATGCTCATCTCGCCCCGCCTGCGGCAAACTCCATCCTCCCCACCCCCCACGGGTAGACACAGCGGAGGGAAGTACCATATTGCTTAACCCAGGCGTTGGCCACGTTAGTACTAGTAGCGTTGACGAATACACGGGCAGCAAAGCCTCCATCAGCTAATGAGGCAACTATCCAACCCGGTCCCGAAGACTGCGCCAGAAAACCCTGTCTCGCATTAAAGTGATCAGCCGAAACAGTGGCGAAGGCCCTCTCCTCCTTCGCCACTGTCTCATCCGGTCACTTCCGTCTGGTCACTGGCTTATACCACCAATCAGATATACCTCACTGGTGGGGATCTTCGCTTAACGGCATCGCTACAGCAGCTATCCCGTTCCTGAGAGACATCAACATTAACCCGGAAGGATATGGTGACAACTCTCGTGGTATCTCCCTCCGCTGTGTCTACCCGTAGGGGGTGGGGAGGATGTCGAATAGATTGCCATGTGGGTACGGATATGATACAACTTACGCATGAGTGTTCCGAAGTTTGACGAAATGTATGTCGGCTTGGTGACCGCATTAAAGAATTTGGGCGGTTCTGGCACGAACGAGGAAATTGAAGATGAAACCGCAAAAGTTCTCGGGCTGTCTGATGAGGATGTCGCAGCCATCCATAAAGGTAATAGGACGCAGTTCTCCTATAGGTTGGCGTGGACCAAGAACTATTTGAAGAACTATGGGCTACTTGAAAATTCGTCTAGAGGGGTCTGGTCACTGACCGATGACTCTGTTGACCCGAAAAGCTTAAATGCGAAGGCTGTGAGCAAACAGGTTAAATCTTCATCCAGCGTGAAGGAGACGCTAGAATTTAAAGAAGAAGAATTAGACGCAGAGGTCGAGTGGAAACAAGAGCTTCTGCAGCGGCTTCGCAAGGTTCATCCGGATGGTTTCGAGAAAATTTGCCAAAAGCTGCTTAGGGAAGCTGGATTCATAGATGTAAAGGTCACCGGTAAGAGCGGGGATGGTGGTATTGATGGGGACGGAGTAATAAGAATTAATCTGATCAGCTTCAAGGTCGCCTTTCAAGCAAAAAGATATGATGAAGGCAGCACGGTTACATCTGCTCAGATACGAGAATTCAGAGGCGCGATCGCTGGGAAAGCGGAAAAAGGTTTATACATTACTACGAGTCGGTTCACGAAAGATGCACGCCAAGAAGCTCTTCGCGGCGGAGTAGCTACAATTGATCTAATAGACGGTGAACGCCTGGCGGACCTTATGAAAGAGCTCAGAGTCGGGGTGAAGATTGAGATGGAGGAGAAGGCTCTTGTAGACGAGGCCTGGATCAGCCAATTTAATCAGAAGACGAAATAACCCCCACCCCCATAAAGCGACACATAATATGCAGTAGACAATTTCTTTGCAAGTGAAACTTGACTCCGGCGCAAGGCTTTGCTATATTAGAGGTATGGCACAGCTAAATTCGTTGATAGAGGTCTCATCTGGCTACACCTTTCGAGGTAGGCTGCCTACTTCTATGGGTACCGGTGATAAGCGCATGATACTGCCCAGCGATCTAGACGGCCTTAACGAACGGCAGATAAAGGGGAGTGATCTCAATGCGCCGACCGTTCAGCTAGTTGTCGATGATGTGCTGCTTTCCAATCGTGGCAAGTTTCGCGCAGCACTCATCAGCGCGCCAGACGATTACGTCATTCCGGCATCCATATTTATCTTGCGCCCACGATCAAACAGTATCCACATGCCTTTTTTAGTCGCGTTTCTTAATTCACGTGCCGGGCAGGTGGCGCTCGCTCGTTTCGTCCAGGGCTCCAATATCCCAGCTATCACCAAGTCCGAGCTAGAGGGCCTACCTATACCCGACCTACCGCTGGCTACCCAGCGCCAAATCGCCACAATAGCGGAACAGCTTGCTAGCTACCGTCGCATGACAGATGACAAGATCCGCGCAACTGAAGAGCTGATAAGTCAACTCATGAAGGCGGAAAATGAATAAGCGTTCGAATAATGCCATATGGAAGATCGCTGCGGTAGAGGGCTTATCGTCGTCTCAGCGATTAGAAGCTATATTACGAGGACACCAAGAACGGGTGGGCCAAAGTGGTGGCATGCTACCTGATTTAGAAGAATTAACTTTACAAGATCAAAACCAAGGGATCCGAATCTTCCGACGTAAGCGTGAAGCGCGCGGCCTATTTGCCTTCATCGAGGATGTTCTGGCACCTCCGCACGATAGGGTGGAAGATTTCAAGTATTTTCCGCAAGACATCTGCATATTTATAGAAGCGAAGCACGGGCTTTACGTAATAACCTCCGGCATGGGGTATCACGTAATTGAGGACTACGTAGATTACAATTTCCCCTTTGACGTTGCGAAGAAGATAGTCGCTAACCGGATTACGCATTCGCAGACCCGCAACCTTACTGGGTCAAGCCTTAGTACAGACGAGAGGTATAGGGGGTATAAACATATCCTTAAAAGCGAAGTCACGGCCAAAGTTTGGAAAAACTTGGCTGGCAAACTCAACTCATCCGTCATACCGCCCAATAACCCTTTGTTAGAGATTATTGACATAGAGAAGCCTCCAACAGCAGAGATAAAATCGTCATTCACACTAAGGAAGAGTTTAAGTCTAGCCGATACAGTTAGATTGGTAGGGGCGCTGGACGAGCTGCCTGCCCCGACGGAAGAGCAGAAGACGGCAATGGCATTCTTAGACTGTCTCATGCCCGTCAAAAGCAAGGCGGATAAAAACAAATTGAAACAGCACCTCATTCAGGTCGTACTGGATGCTGCTCGCATGAGCCATCCCTTAGATTATGATGTCTGCGACTACAAATCCTTTGAGCGTCTATATGCAGGGTCTGATTTTAAAGTAGATAACGTCTCTTTAGGCGTCGACGATCCACCAGGCATAGCAGATATAATGGGGGCAATCGAAGGGGTAGTAGAGGGTATGGATGACGAGGCGGCGCGCATTCGTATCAGCAGGATGAAACTTACATATGTCGATCAGGGTACAGAAACTCCGGTCGCTCTGAGCCTTCTTAAAGCTCTCAATGGGCAAATTGACATGGGCAGCAGGGCATATTTTCACGTTGATGGCGTATTTTATTTTGCCTCCACAGACTTCATGCAGAACGTTTTGAGCGATTTTGTGAATGCTTGTTTCGGTGACGGCGGAATATGTGTAGAGCAAGCAATCCACGGACTGAGAGAGTGGACTAGAGGGGAAGATGAAGACCGGTACAACGAGGAGCAATCTAGGCAAGACGACTTCATGCTCGGACATAAGGTGTTTGTTGGTGGTCAGAGTCGGATAGAGCCGTTTGATCTGCTAAGGGTAGACCGTGCTAATAAGCTAGTATATTTATATCACGTCAAGCGCGGGTTCGATGCTGAGTTTCGGGACTTATGCGGACAGATCCGTATGGCGCATGATTTTCTGTCGAGCATGACGGATTCAGACTTGAAAGATTATAGCGCCAACTTAAGAGACAGGGTGTTACCCGATGGCACGCGGCCCAATGGTGACGTAAGCGAAGACGATTTTATGGAATGGATGAAGGTGGGAGGGGGCTACAAAAAAGTCTTTGTCCTAACTTGCGTAACCAGCCGGGAGTTTACAAGAAGCACGCTAACAGACAGGAGGGTTTTTCCGGCGCTGATCCCGAGATACGAGGTGCTGCTGACCCATTCAGAGCTAAACAGTAGGGGTGCTGACATACAAATTGTTCACATTCAGGAGTTAGCAGATGAATAAATGGCAGACGAAAAGACTAGGTAGCGTAGCTACAATCGCACGCGGCGGCTCGCCACGGCCAATAGATGACTACATTTTGCCTATAGCTGCCGACGGTTATAATTGGCTAAAAATAGGCGATGTTAATCCGGATGCTAAATACATAACTTCCGTGAGCTCCAAGATAAAAGAAGAGGGGCTAAAAAAGACGCGCCTCGTGAAGGCGGGCGACTTCATTCTATCTAATTCTATGAGTTTTGGGAGGCCGTACATTACAAAGATCGACACATGTATTCATGACGGTTGGCTAACGATTGGAGAAATATCGAGCGAGCTATCAAAGGAGTATTTATACTACATGCTAACGACCGAATCAATTCAGGCAAAGCTTGCCTCGCTATCAGCTGGTTCAGGTGTGCTAAATTTAAAGAAAGAGACGGTCGCGGGAGTTATGATTGATTTGCCGCCAATCGACGAACAGGAGGCGATCGTATCTGCGTTGAGTGATTGCGATGAAAGCATAGGCAGTCAAAGTGCAGAAATAGTGCGTATAACCGAGCTCAAAAAGGGGCTTATGCAGCAAATTCTCTCCGGCAACCTCCGCTTCAAGGATAGCGACGACAACGATTTTCCGGCCTGGAAGGATAAGGAGCTTGGTGATGTTACAAGACTACAAAGTGGATATGCCTTCAAAAGCTCAGCATACTCAGAAGACGGCGACTACAAAGTGCTAACTATCGCAAATGTTCAGAGCGGTAAATTAAATATCGACAAAATAAACTCCGTTAAGGAAATGCCAAAAGATATTCGCCCTCAACAAATACTCAGCTATGGCGATATTTTGATCTCCATGACAGGAAATGTAGGACGGGTCTGTCTGGTAGACGTTAAGAACTGCTTACTAAATCAACGGGTAGGCAAAATAATCTGTGAAGATGAAGTTTCTAAGGAGTACATCTATATGTTGGTTTCATCACCACAATTTATGTCACGAATGGAGAATAAGGCTCAAGGTGGTGCACAGGGCAATTTATCTACTGGCGATATTCTAGGATACGAGTTCTCTTTGCCAGTATTACGCGAGCAGCAGAGGATAGCCACTTTCTTCTCCAATCTCGACCTCCAGATCGACGCTCTGAAATCCCTACGAGATGAAACCGTCAAGCAAAAGAAGTGGCTACTCAACAATTTAGTAACTGGGAAAATCAGATTACCTAAATTTAATAAGGAAGGAGAAGGCAATGAGTAAATATTCACAGAGTGAGCTAAACCAACTATTATGGAGCGCAGCAGACAGTTCCAGGGCGCAAGTTGACGCAGCGATCTATAAGGATTATGCGCTGACAATGCTATTCTACAAATATATCTCGGATAAGAGCAAGGCAGAATATGCGAAATACCTAGAGCGATTTAGCGGCGACAAGGAGCGGGCAGAGGCAAAGATGCGGGGTAGCAGGTTCTATCTGCCTGCCGGATCGAGCTTTGACGAGGTTTACATGCAAAAGGACGACGATAATATTGGCGAGCACCTGAATATTGCTCTTCGAGCTATCGAGAGCCAAAACCGCGCCAAGTTAGAGGGGGTGTTCTCAGTAGACTTTAACTCAGAGGCCATACTAGGCAATCTGGATCAGCGCAATAAGATGATTAGAAATCTCCTAGATGATTTCTATGCTATCGACCTCTCTGAGGAGAAGGAGGATATCATCGGCAACTCTTACATGTATCTTATAGAGCAGTTCGGCTCGCAGGCCGGGAAGAAGGCGGGAGAATTCTTTACTCGACACGAAGTAGCGGAGCTGGTAGCGCGTTTAGCACGGCCTCGAGTTGGGGATCGGATTTGTGATCCAGCTTGTGGCTCAGGAGGCTTGTTGTTGTTGGCTGGCGCAGAGATCGAAAAGAGCGGCTCACGAGATTACGCTCTTTACGGGCAAGAATCTAACGGCTCGACCTATCAGCTGGCTAGAATGAATATGTTTCTACATGGCATGGACTCAACGCATCTAGAGTGGGGTGATACGCTTAATAACCCACTTCTTCTAGAAGACGACCAACTGATGAAATTTGATATATGCGTGGCGAACCCGCCCTTTTCACTAGATAAGTGGGGGGCAGAGAGCGCGGAGAATGATAAATTCAACCGTTTTTGGCGAGGAGTACCACCAAAGAGCAAGGGTGATTATGCTTTTATCTCGCATATAGTTGAAACCTTGCGCGAAAGGATTGGGCGCATGGCGATAGTAGTACCACACGGGGTGCTTTTTCGCGGAGCTGCTGAGGGCAAGATCCGCAAGCAGCTTATTGACGAAAACCTGATAGATGCAGTAGTTGGCTTACCAGCTGGGCTGTTCCAGACTACAGGCATCCCGGTAGCGATAGTTATCATAGATAAAGCCCGTGCCAAAGGTGGCGAGCGTGAGGGTGAAAAGGATATCCTGTTCATCGAAGCCAGCAAAGAGTTTAAAGCCGGCAAGGCAATGAATATCCTAAAACAGTCACATACTGATAAGATCTACGAGACCTTTGCAGGACGGAAGGAGCTAGAGAAGTTCTCGCGCAGAGTGCCGATTTCGGAAGTTGTTGAAAACGACTACAATCTCAATATCACTCGATATGTGGATACTTTTGAAGAAGAAGCAGAGATCGATATCAAGGCGACCCTTGCCGAGATAGATCGGCTTACACCGCAAATTGCCGAGCTAGATAAGAAAATGCGAGCGACGCTAAAAGAGCTAGGGATCGAGTAATGGACGGGCAGGAGTATGATGAGATAAAGCAGTCTCAACTTCCAGCAGTAGAGATGCTTCTCAAGATGGGCGATGATAAATGCAGATGGCAATATGTTTCCACTGCCGATGTGCTCAAGCTGCGACATGGAGACAATACTCGGGCGATCCTAACCGATGTGCTGGCTCGCAATCTTGCGAGACTGAATAGCTATCAGCTCGACGGTAAAGAGATGAGATTCAGCGATTCGGATATCGCCGAAAAAGTGGAAGAGTTGGAGCACGTGCGTCTCGACGGCCTGGTCGAGACAAGTAAGAATGTGAGCGCGACGATCATGCCTAAGATTGGCGGCGGGACGATCAAGGTGCTAATAGGCGGGCGATATGAGGATAAGAGCATACGATATTTTGACTTTGACAACCCTGAGAATAACGAGTATCATGTCGCGGTAGAACATGAGTATACCGATCGTGAGCCTAGGCGAATGGATATCGTCTGTTTTATCAATGGCATCCCAATTATCCAAATCGAGAATAAGCGCAGTAGCGTCGGCTACGATAAGGCCATTGCTCAGCTACTTCGATATCAGCAACCATCTGAGATCCCGACCATCTACGCCTATCTAAAGTTGCTATTTGCTATGGATTCTGAAAATGCTCTTTATGGCACGACGGGAACACCATCTAAGTTCTATACTCACTGGAAGAATGATCCGGCGATCTCGCAAGACGCGATTCGGGAGGTCATAGGTCGGAGAATTGACGATGAAGTTTATCGCCAGCTCCTTCTAGATTTTAAGCCGGCTATCTCGCCGGACAAATATCCGCAAAAACTGGATCGGGGCATCAAACCGCAGGATAAGACTATCTTAGGCATGCTTTCGCCCGCTTCTATCCTAGACTTTATCAAGAGCTTTGTCTTTTTCGATGCTAATAACGAGAAGGTGGCCCGGCACCAACAGTCTCGTGCTGTAAAGAAGGTGCTGGATAGGATCGGCGAGTTTGAGGACGCTCCGACAGGACGGCGGCGAAAGGGCGGGCTAGTCTGGCATACGCAAGGGTCGGGCAAATCGCTTACTATGGTGATGTTAGTGAAGGCCATCATAGAGGATGAACGAATCAAGAACCCACGGATTATCATTGTGACTGATCGTATCGATCTCGACGGACAGATCTTTGATACCTTCCGAGACGGCAATTTAAAACGAGAAGTTAAGCGGATGGGGTCGGGGCAGAGCCTGCTAAACCACATAAAAAACAAAGACTCCGCTGTCCTTACGACCCTTGTTCATAAGTTTCAGAAGGCGGCCTTTAGGTCGGCGGGGTTTCATGACCCTAGCGATAACATCATCGTGCTGATTGACGAAGCACACCGTACAGAATATGGTGAGGCAGCGATTGCCATGCAGCAAGTTATACCCAATGCTTGCTTTATCGGTTTTACCGGAACGCCGCTACTCAGAAAGGACAAATCGCTGAAGAAGTTTGGCATTTTCATTGATAAATATACTATTGATGACGCGCTGGACGATGGTATAGTAGTGCCGTTAATCTACGAGGGGCGATATATTCCGCTGGAACAAAACGAGAAGCAGATAGATCGTCAGATAGACAGGCTCGCCGAAGGTTTTACAGATAAACAGCGTCAGCAGCTGACAGCTTCCATCGAGAGAAAAAGGATCTCCAAGGTAATCAACCTTCTAGAAGAGATCTGTGCTGACATCCAAAAGCATTACGCTCAAAGGTTTCAGAATACAGGGCTAAAGGGTCAAATAGTAGCTCCAGATAGATACTCCGCGTTAGTAATGCAGAAATGGTTCGAGCGGAGTGGAGTCATCAATACTGCCGTAGTGATTAGTGATGAGAATGGTGAAATACCCGACGAAGAGGATCGCAAAAAAGAGCTGGCCGAATATCTAAAAAAGCAATCCGGTAATTACGGTGATTTAAAAAGATACGAAGATGCGGTAGTGAAGAGCTTTAAGCGAGATCGGAAAGGCGTAGAACTACTAGTCGTTGTAGATAAGTTGTTGACCGGATTTGACGCCCCGTGCAACACAGTGTTGTATGTCGCAAAGCCGATACGTGATCATAATCTACTCCAAGCCATCGCTCGAGTTAATCGTATTTTCGATAATGAGGCTTATCCCAAAACGGCTGGCTACATTATTGATTACTCAGAAAACGCTAAAAATATCAGCTCGGCCATGGCGCTGTTCGGCAATTACGATGAAGAAGACGTTAAGGGTGCGCTAATAGATATTAGAGGCAAGATCGATGAGCTGAAATCCCTTCACGATAAGCTGCTCGACGGATTCCGCGGGGTAGAAAATAGCGACCATGCGTATATCGAGCACCTATCTAGCGAGCCAATACTCCGGATGTTCAAGGAAGATTTTAACAAGCTTTTCACCACCTGGGATGAATGTATGAATTTGCGAGATTTCTCAGAAGTTTTCGGACGCGACAAGTTTTCTCGCATGCAAAAAGAGGTGAAGAAGTTTGCTGAACTCAAAAAGACGGCTGAACTGCGCTATGGCGAGAAGGTAGATTTCAAAAAGTACAACCGAGAAATTGCTCGCATTCTAGACCAGCACGTGACTGCAGACGAAATTGAGACCCTTACGGACGAGGTTAAAATATTCGATGTAGAGTTTAACGCCGCCATTGATGATTTAGGGAGCGACAAATCACGGGCCGAGGCTATTGCTGCACAGACCGCCCGAATTATTCGTGAGCGATGTTACACAGACAGAGTATTCTACCAGAGGTTCTCCCATCGCATTAAAGAGATTCTGGACGCCATGCGTCAGAGCAAAATCAAGGACGCGGAAGCGCTGAAGCAGGTCCGGACTGTCGGCAAAGAGGTTGAAATCAAAAAAGATGATAGCCTGCCGCGAGATATTGCTGAGGTGCGCGGAGCGGACATCTTGTGGCGCAATATGCGAAGCCTGCTTAGTGTATCCGGAGATAGGTATAGTGATATAGTTATCGAGCTCGCTCACGAAATTCGAGCTAATGCTATGGTTGATTGGCATCGCAATCACGAAGCTAAGCGACAAATGCGAGAGCGCCTCGACGACTATCTGTATGATAACCGCGATATTGTGGATTATAATGTCGCTGATCAGATCATTGACGAAGTGATGAAACTAGCAGAGTTTAACCATGAAGAGTTTCGCGGCCATGCAGAATAAGTTTTACTATGGCCGTAAGGTTTACTATTACCACCTTAGGCACGAAGAAAGGAGATCGTTCTCGCTAGCGGTTTATCCAAATCTGAGCATAGTGGTAAAGGCTCCTGAGATGACAGATAACGAAAAGATAGACGCATTTTTAGTACGCAAATGGGTATGGCTAGAGGCCCGGCTATGTGAGTTTAAAAAGTATAAAAAAGCGGATTATGTGCGAAGATATTTACCAGGCGAATCAGTAAGCTATCTAGGCAGACAATACATCTTGGATCTTGTACCGAGCAGGATGGACAGCGTGAAGATCGACGGGCGGAGAATTCGGATTTCTTCCACAAAATCTGCGAATAGCTCCGCACACAATGAAACCATATTTAATGCTTGGCTAGATGTGAGACGTTCTGCGGTTTTCAAACAACATCTAATTAAAACATGGGAAGAGTTTGGCTATAAGACTTTGCCGCAGATCAGAATTCGTGAGATGCGTAAGCGTTGGGGCAGCTGTTCAAAAGATGGCAAGGTCATCACGCTGAACGCTAGACTGATAGAAGCTCCAGCGGAGGCCATCCGCTATGTTTGCGCGCATGAGCTAGCGCACATCAAGCATCGCGACCATAATGCTGACTTTTATAGGCTAATGGAATCGCACTTATCTGCTGATTGGCGCCGCATCAAGGAAGATTTGGAGGTCAGGTTTGGCTAACTCCTCAACCCCCACCTTCACCGTCGCCGATTTTGTCGCGAGCCTCAACCAAACCCTGAGCTACGCCTACCCGGATGTCATCATCGTCGGCGAGGTCGCTAATTTCAACTCCTCGCAAGGCAAATGGTTCTTCTGGGACCTAAAACACGTCGAAGTAGACCTGGAGCAAAGCGAAGCAGAGGCAGGGCAGGGTACAGCAACAAATGACACGCATAGCCCCACCCAGCAAACCCTCCGCAACACCAATACTCTCACCCCCGACCCAAGTCCTGCCAAAATCTCCTGCTTCGGCACCGCCTGGCAGCTCAAAACCCCCCTCGAAAACGGCTGGAAAATCAAAGTCAAAGCCCGCCCCGAATTTAACGCCAGATTCGGCAAATTCTCCCTCATCGTCACCGCCGTCCAACCCATCGGCGCCGGCAGCATCAAGCTCGCCTTCGAGCGTCTCAAGGCTAAACTCACCCAAGAAGGCCTCTTCGCCCCGGAACGCAAACGCCCCCTCCCTCGCCACCTCAACCGCATCGCCGTCATCAGCTCCACCGAAGCCGCCGGATACAAAGATTTCATCAAAATCCTTGGCGAACGCACCGGCGGGCTTGTCGTCGACGTCATCCACACCCAAGTCCAGGGCCTCCAAGCCCCCGAGCAAATCATCCGCGCCCTCCAAAAGCTCAACGAAAAAGCCGAGGCCGAAGTCATCGTCCTCATCCGCGGCGGCGGCAGCGCCGACGACCTCGCCGCCTTTAACGACGAAACCCTCACTCGCGCCATCGCCACTTCCAAAATCCCCACCATCACCGGTATCGGCCACGAAATCGACATCACGCTCGCCGACCTCGCCGCCGACGTCCGCGCCTCCACCCCATCCAACGCCGCCGAGCTCCTCGTCCCCGACAAACGCGCCTTCCTCGCCCACCAACACGACAAACTCTCATCCCTCCACGCCTATCTTATCCGCGCCGTCGAGGAGCAGAGCAGAGCCATCGACCTCCAGCCCGTGCGCCACCTTATGCTCCAAAACGCCGACCAAGCCCTCGAATCCGTCCGCCAAAAAATCGCCATCCTCAACGAGCTCAACCCCGACCGCGTCCTCGAGCGCGGCTACGCCATCATCCGCAACCTCTCCGACAGCAGCCTCCCCAGCGACAACAAGCCCAAAATCGGCGCCGATCTAGAAATCCTTCGCCAAAACGATATAATATTAGCAGAAGTAAAGGAAATCCATGAGCGATAAAACCTCCGATAAAAAAGCCCTCACCAAAAATAACAAAACCAAGCAAAACATCGCCACGCGCATCAAAGAGCTCGACCAACTCGTCGAATGGTTCTATTCCCCCGATTTCACCCTCGAAGAAGCCGTCCCCCACTACAAAAAAGCCAGGCAACTCGCCGCCAGCATAGAAAAAGACCTCCTCAGCCTAAAAAACGAGATCGCTATCCTAGCCGATAAATAGTCAAAAAGACTTATGCGTGGTATACTTACCATATGCAGCATAAAAACCGTAACATTATCCTCGGGACCGCCGGCGCGGCAGTCCTCATCCTCACTTTCATCCTTATAGGCCTCACTGTTAGCCTCCAGCGCCAGCTTCGCAGCGCCAACATCGACGTCGAAGCCCGTATCCACATCGCCGAAACCGAAGCTCGCATGGACGAGCGCGAACGCGCCGAAGCCGAATGGGCCATCCTTGAGCGCGCCACCACCCACGCCTTCTCTGGCCCCGACGTTTTCGGCCAACTTTCCCTGTTTTACCCCCGCGCCTGGTCGCTTTTCGTCCAATCCACCGCTCAGCAGAGCAGTGGCGATTTCGTCGCCTTCATGCACCCCCGCCTCGTCACCGCCGGTCAGCAAGTTTACGCTCTTCGCGTCTCTATCGTCTCTCGTTCCTACGAGCAAGTTCTCCAAGAAATGAACCACCGCGTCCAGCAGGGCACCCTCACTAGTTCACCCTTCCGCAATGAGCTCGGAGCTGTCGGCATGCGTTTTGACGGCCAGTTTGTCCACGGACAAGCCGGTGGCGCCGCCGTCATCCTTCAAATCCGCGATCGCACCGCCATCATCCAGACTGATACAGAAATCTTCAAAGGCGACTTCAACCAAATCATCACCACCATCACTTACAACCCATAAACCTCTTACCACTAGCACTTTCCCTCTGGCATAAACTGCTATAATAATAGTATGGAGGAGGTATGGCCTGGCTTGCGCGCCGAGGATTTAGTGATTGTCGCCCACGAGCTCAAAAGCCCGCTCGCCACCATCCGCCAGCTGGCTTTACTCAGCGAGGAAGGCGTTCCCGACCTCTGGCCCGCCGCACTTCACGAATCCGACCGCGCTCTCAAACTCGTCAATGACCTCACTCTTCTTGCCCGCCTCCGCCCCGACCGCGACGGAGCAGGGCAGACCACACTCCC
Organism: Candidatus Saccharimonadota bacterium; assembly: GCA_009777315.1. Lineage (GTDB taxonomy): Bacteria > Patescibacteriota > Saccharimonadia > Saccharimonadales > Saccharimonadaceae > WRMD01. The sequence continues at coordinate 3,254 of WRMD01000009.1, read as the reverse complement.
TCTCTCACCCCTCAACCCCCGCGCTCTCTGCGAGGAAGTCGCCCACGAGCTCAAACCACAATTTTACGCCAGTTGCCGCAACCTTTGCACGCATTTCAACCCCCGCGTCGGGCTCGTCTGGGGCGAACCGAGACTTTTCCGCTCCGTCGTCGCTAACCTCTGCCAAAACGCTCTTCATTATTCTGATGCCTCCCATCCCAGCCAGCTTTTCATCCGCCCTAAAGGCGACCGCGTTTTGGTCGGCGTCCGCGATTACGGTCCTCGTCTTCCCGCCCCAGTCTGGCGCGCCATCAATGCAGGCAGCAGCAGCCCCACCGCCATCTCCCGCCGCCCCGGCTCCTCCGGTCTCGGCATCTTCGTCGCCGCCCAATTTGCCCGCGCTATGGGCGCCTCTCTCGGCGCCCGTCAACACTCCGACGGCGTCTCTCTATGGATCGACCTCGCAGGAAGCAAGCAGGGCAGCCTGTGGTAGCCTCACACCCTACGCCACTCGCATCCACTCCCACCCCATCCACCCCGTCCGCTTCCGCACCGGCCCTCTTCCTCATCGACGACGACCCCATTTTCGGCCGCACCCTCGCCAACTACCTTAACGCCCGTTGGTTCCGCGACGCCCAAACCGCCCTCGAAGCCCTCGCCACTCTCGCCGAAGCCGACACCAACTCCACCGCTAACTCCGAAGCCAACCCCACCACAGCCCAGCTTCCCCATGCCATCATCCTCGACCTCATCCTCGACGGCATGGGCGGCATCAGCCTCCTAAACGAACTCCAATCCGACTCCCGCCTCTCCCAAATCCCCGTCATCATCTTAAGCTCCTTCCCACCACCCGACCTCGGCCCTGCCTACGGCGTCATCGCCACCCTCGACAAGTCAACAACTACACCTTCTGAGATTCGTCATATCGTTAACCGTCAAAAAGATCAGAATCACGCCCCTGTCTTTTTGACTCAGTTAAGGAAGGAAGAAACCTTGGTTTCTTATGGAATACTATAAAGGCCCCGGCCTCGTCCTCCGCCGCACCAACTACGGCGAAGCCGACCGCATCATCGAAATCCTCACCCCAAATCCCGAGCACAGCAAAATCCGCGCCCTCGCTCGTGGCGTCAGAAAAGACAAATCCAAACAAAAAGGCGGCATCGAAATCCTCGCCGAAAACGAATTCACCATCCGTTTCAGCACTAAAACTGCCGACCCCAAGTCCTCCCTCGCCATCCTTACCTCCGCCCGGATGATCAAGTTCTACGGCGGCATCCTCACTTCCGTCACCCGCCTCGCCGCCGCCGAACGCCTCCTCAAAATCGCCTCCCGCGCCGCCGAAGAAATCGACAACCCCGAGTTCTACCGCATCTTAAAAGAAGCCTTCGCCGAACTAGAGCAGGGCGACCCGGAACGCGCCGAAGCCTGGGCCACCATGCAATTCTACGCCGCCTCTGGCCAAGACATCGACCTCTACCAAGACGTCATCGGCCGCCCCCTCGTCCTCGAAGCCCGCTACGACTGGCTACCCGACCAACGCGCCTTCAAACGCGAGGACGCGGGCGCCTTCACCCCAAAGGACATCCAATATCTCCGCACCCTTGTCTGACCCCCTCCTCCCCTCTACGAACCAGACCAAGACCCACCCCAGTCATGCTATACTATCAACATGAAAGCCAAAGCCACAAAAAACCTCAACCTCCACATCCACCCCAAGAACCTCATTGCCGGCCTCGTCGTCCTTGCTTACGCCCACGTCCTCCTACGCCCCGATTTCTACCCCAGCACCCACACCACCGCTCTTGCTCTCACCGGCCTCGCCCTCGTAGGACTTCCATTCGTCATCGAACGCCTCCTCCACATCCACATCCCCACCGCGCTCTTTGTCGCCTTTCTCCTTTTCGTCCTCGGCGGCATCTACATCGGCCACTTCCGCGCCTTCTACATCAATGTCTCCCACTGGGACAACTTCCTCCATTTCATGAGCGGCGTTTTCGCCGCCCTCATCGGCTTCTCCGTCATCAAACTCCTCCGCCGCGCCAAATCCATCCATCGCTCCGAAGCCGGCTTCTATGCTTTTGCCTCTCTCACTCTCGGCCTCGCCTCCGCCGCCGTCTGGGAAATCTTCGAGTTCCTCCTCGACCTCACTATCGGCAGCAACTCCCAACGTCACCACATCGCTGGCGCCGCCGAAGCCCTCTGCGGCCAAGCCGCACTCCATGACACCATGACCGACATCATCACCGCCGCCATCGGCGCCCTTATCATGTCGCTCATCGGTTACTACGCCATCAAACACAGCCGCAACTGGCTCAACCGCTTCCTCATCACCCCCGCCAAATAGAGCAGGGCAATCCTTCGCCACTGTCTCGAGCGGGTTCTTTCAGTCTAGTCGTGGCTTTGGAGCACAGTCTGAGGTTGGGGAATGGCAGACATCTTCCCTTGCGTCGCTTACGAGTCAGTCCTATGTCAGCCTATACCCAGATCACATTCGTCCGGGCGACCGCACCTACGGCAAGTATCCGGGCTTTTCCCTCCGCTGTGTCTACCCGTAGGGGGTGGGGAGGAGGGCGCACGCAAAAGCGCGCCTAGATCTCAAAGCTCTCACTCTCAAAATCAGCATAATACCTCCCACTCACCGCAGTAAACCGCAGCACGCTATAATCCGGATCGTCCACACCCTTCGGATAATACATCCGGTCGCCCACTTGCCAAATCTTCTTCCGCGACTCCGCATCTCGCAGCACCTCCATCGTCCCTTTCAGCATCACCCCCCGGAACCACCGCGCGTCATAAAAGTATATACACGCCTTCGGATTCCTCCGATATTGCGCCACCCGCATCGACGACGTATTCGTCGAAAAATAAAAATGCTTAATCCCATCCCGCTTTCGCACCGCCAGCATCGCCTTCGTATTCGGATACCCGTCCTCATCCACCGAGCTAATTATCGAAATCTTCGACTTATCTATCAAGTTCCCGATCGTCTTCTCTACATCCCTCATCACCATACCTCATTCTACCACGCCCCGCTTACAGCAGACTAGGAGGTTCGAGATCAAACCTCCACATACTCGTATCCACCAGCGAGAGCAGGGCAAGCAAATCCGCCCGCTTCACCGCCCGTACCACCAGCTGCCACTCAAAACTCTCCTTGCCATACTCATAAAACGCCGGCATCGGCGCCGAAATCAAAACCGGCCCCGAAACCAAAGAAACCAACCCACCCGACCCTCCAGGAGCAGAAACCTCCACCTCCGGCCCCTCCACCCCAG
>WRMD01000008.1 GCA_009777315.1 Candidatus Saccharimonadota bacterium | reverse complement strand
CAACTAGAGATGGTTACACCTTCGAAGGTTGGGATCCGGCAAGCGGCTGGGAAAATGTCACCGACAATATCACCTTCACTGCTCAGTGGGTACGGACATTTACAGTAGAGTTCGACCTTAACGGCGGCAATGTCGGAGGCATCCAGTCTATCATTACGAACATCGTCAATGAAGGCGACTCAACGACACCCCCAATACCAACCTACGAAGGCTACGATTTTGAAGGTTGGGAATTGGACGGCATACTCATCGACGACTCCATCTTCAACAACATCACCGATGACATGCGTTTTGTAGCCAAGTGGGCGCTTAAACTGTCAGCTGACCAAATCGCAATCAACGAGGCGCTGAAGCGGGTTCAGGAATCCTATATCATCGACGCTAACGATTTAAGCAGCTTCGACGCCAGCGAAGTCGCAGCAAAGTTGATAGCAGCCATTGAGTCCGACATCAACAACCCCGACACCATCGACACCGACATCACCGTATCAGTCGCTTGGCAGGACGACTCAGACCCCAACACCTACAGCACCTGGCACGTCACCCTGAGCCTCCGCGAAGCGACAACTGCCCCCAAGCTGGTTTCCGTCGAAAGGCACCTCGCCGGCACTCCGCAAGAACACAACGTCTTCTTCAACTTCAATGGCGGTACACTAGACGACAAATCCCATCTGTCCGAAACAGTACCCCACGGTGAAACAACGACTGCACCAGCAGGCGTGACAAGACACGGCTATAAGCTCACGGGCTGGACGACAGACAATGACGCCGGAATCACCATCAACGCAGGCGGCGAAACATCTCCAATCACTGCAAACGTAGCCTTCGTAGCACAGTGGGAGCTTGACGACGACTTCTTCGAAGTCACCTTCAACTTAGCTGGCGGCGAAATCGACAACGACACAACCCCCATCGTCATAATCGTAGAGAGAGGCAAGGACGCAATACCACCCGCTGATCCAACCAAAGAAGGTTACACTTTTGACGGTTGGGACGGAGATTACACTAACATCCAGGGCAACACCAGCATCACTGCTAAGTGGGAGGCTATCATCCTAGAGTCCTGGAATGTAACGTTTTACCCAGGCGAAGGCAACTTTTCCAGCGACTCACTGGCACTAGCGTCACAGACCATCACCAACGGCAACCAGGCTATGGTACCAACCGTAGTACCTCCAGCTGGCTATGCTGACGGCTACACTCTAACTTGGGCATCTGACACGCCGGGCATCAGCAATGTTCTCGGCACAGCATCCTGGACCGGCCCGATTACTGCCGACGTCACGTTCACCGCTACCTGGGCGAAAGACACAGGCACAGACACTCTGCCAGAATTTGCACTCAACGACGCTCTTTTTGACATAGGCGAGGCAAAAACGGAAGGGCTGTTCGACGTACCATGGGATGAACATGGAGACAACCCCACATTTAACGCCGAAGCTTGGCTAAGAGGAAAACTGCAGGACCTCCTTTCACACCAGCAATACAGCTATATTGAGGTTCGCACCATCACCATCGGGAGTTATGACTCCTCCTCCATCGCGATGAGCGTCGACATCCACTGTAACTATCTCAACAAAACAGCGACCGAGCTAATAACTATCGTGCTTCTACCGTTCGACATCAGCGGCTCCGGTTTTGGCGGCTTCAGCTTCGGTGGCTTCTCAGCCTCCAGCACCCCGATTGAATCAACCATCCCCAACACCTCCACAAGTGACGAGGGAGTCACCAAAGGAGACGAGGGAGAAGACGATGAAATCATCGAGGGCAGCGAAAACGGCGAGGAAGGCGAAGAAGGAAACAACGAAGGCAGTAACGAGTCTACCGACGGATCCACCGACGACGAAACAGGCAACGACGGATCCGGTGGCGGCGAAACAAGCAACGATGATTTCACCTCCAACGAGACAGGCAGCGATGAAATCACCGAAAGCGACAGAAGCGAAAACGAAGATGGTAACGTTAACAACGAGACTACCAACGGCGAGGGAGCCGGAAGTACTATCGTAGAAAACGAAATCATCGAAAACGAGCCAACCAACGATACGCTCACAACTGAACCTTCATCCGAGCCCGAATCTTCCAACGAAGGCCAAGGCGACGACGCATAACAAACGCTAAACGTATTACAACAACCCCCGATTTATTCGGGGGTTAGTTTTTTGCCAACCTTGCTGACGGCGACTTTACTCCCGGCCCCGCTTTCGCCCTCTTCACCCACAACTTATGCACCTCCACCACTGTCGTTGCTGTCACTATTGCCAAGCCCACTACAATCACCGCGCTCCAAAGCGGCACCTCTTGAATCTGTAACAACCGTCCAAACGGCGTCGCGAACGCCAGCCATTGTGCAAATAAGCTCGCCAGCAACCCCGCCATCATCGGCCAACTCAGCACCCGTATCCGCTTAAATATCGACTCGTAATTGCTCCGCATATTGAACACAAAAGCAATCTGTATAGCCACCAGTGCGATAAACGTCATCGTGCCCGCCGCCGCATAACCTAGGCGCGGTATAAAGAACATATATACGGACAGCGCAAACAACATCATCGACACCGCCATCAATAACATCCTAAATACCATCACTCGCGAAAGCAGTGGTGCGTCAGCCGCATTTGGTGCCTGTTCCATCACATTCGATTCAGGCTTCTCTAGCCCCAACGGGATCACCAAGCACGAATCCGTCACTACATTCACCCATAACATCTGGATCGGCAAGAGCGGCAGCGGCAAGCCTAAAAGCAACGCCCCAACTACGGTCAACATCTCGGCGCTATTCGTCGCGAAGAGATAAACCGACACCCGCTTAATGTTCTCCACGATCGTCCGCCCCTCGCGCATCGCCTCATTCACACTCTTGAAGTTATCATCCAGGAGCACAATATCCCCCGCATCACGCGCGATACTCGACCCACTCCCCATCGCCAGCCCGATATGCGCCTTCGTCAGCGCTGGTACATCGTTCACCCCATCACCGGTCATCGCAGTAATGTTATCTCGCTCAAAAATCTGAAGTAATCGAAACTTCTGCTCCGGCGTCACCCGCGAAAACACATAAATACCCTGTATCTGCTTATGCAACTCGTCATCCGTCAACACCTCCATCTCCCGGCAGTCCATAATCTCTGAATGATTCTTCACCAACCCCAACTTCTTGCCGATCGTATATGCCGTATCAAAATGGTCTCCTGTAATCATCCGTACACTCACCCCTGCATGCCGCGCCACCGCAATCGCCCCCTTGCTCTCCGGCCTCAACCCATCCGCAATAGCCATAAATCCGGCAAACTGCCAATCGCCATCTTGTCTCAGCCTGGCGAAAGACGAAATCTTCCCGTCCAACTTAGCCAAACCTAACGCAATCACCCGATAACCCTTATTCGTCAGCAGCGCCAATTCTTCGGCTGCCGCCTCGTCCTGCTTAGCGGACAAGTCACACCTAGCCAAAATCTGCTCCGGCGCCCCCTTCACTACCAACAGATACTTACCTTTACTCTTCCACAAATTCCCGCTCATTGATAGTCTCTGCTCAAACGGAAAAGTCCCCTCATGTGTAAAATCATTCACCGTCTCACCTCGCCGCACCCCCACGCTCGCCACAATGTTATCCTCCCCTTGCGGCTCCAAATAATTCAACATCGCTACATCCAACGGATCCGATGGCCCTCGCCCCTCAATCACCGCAGCTCTCAGCGCGAAGTTCAACAAACTTCGATTCCCCTTCGGCGCCCACACCTCCTGCACACTCAACTTATTCTCCGTCAGCGTCCCCGTCTTATCTGTACAAATCACATTAATCGTCCCCATCGTCTCCACCGCCCGCATATTCGTCACCAGCACCTTCTTCTTCGCCATCCTTCGCATCCCTAACACCAACACCACCGAGATCACCACCGGCAGACCCTCCGGCACCGCGCTCACCGTCATTGCCATGATCACGTTAAAACTCTCCGCCAGGCTCATCCCATTCCAAAGCTCTAGGCAAAGCACCAACACTGCTACAACCCCCACCACGATCGCCGTTAACTTGATCAGCTGATTTATCTTCTTCTGCATCGGGCTCAGCTGCACCAAGTCCACCTGCGCCAGATCCGCAATCCGCCCAAACTCCGTCTCGCTCCCCGTTCGCACCACTACCGCCGTCACCTCCCCCGACACGATAAACGACTCGGCAAATAGCATATTCGCCTGCTCATAAATCTCCAAATCGTCCTCTCGCATCTTGCGGCTCGTCTTTTGGATCCGCCTACTCTCACCCGTCAAAATCGCCTCGTCTACCGTCACCGCATGCTCGCCAATCACCCTAGCATCCGCCGGCACTTTCTCACCCTCCACCAAGTGAATTATGTCGCCCGGCACTAGCTCCGTCGCTGGCAACCATATCGTCTTACCTTCTCGCACCACCGACACATCTTGCAAGTTTTGTTTCTTCAAGTTCCTTAAAATCTTTGCCGTCGACCAAGACTGAAAGTAGAAGATTGCCACATTCACCCCGATAATCACCCCAATAATAATCCCATCAAATATCTCGCCGCGTATCACCGACAGCACCAGCGCCACCAACAGTATGCACATGAAAACATCTATAAACGGCTCTAAGATTTTCCTCCAAAGCGGGTCAGTCTTTACCTTCAGGGCGTTTGGCCCCACCTTCTCCCGAATCCGCGCTGCCCTCGCCCGCGATAGCCCCTGATCTCGGTCCACTTCAAAACGCTCGAGAATTGCCTCGCTGGTTTCATCGTAAAAAAGCATAACCCTATTGTATCATAAACAGAGGTCATCATGCTATAATACAACTATGAAAACATCGACCGTTTTCGTGGGTATCCTCGCCATTCTTTCTCTGGTAGCGGCCGGCGTCCAGGGCGTCGTCCAAGCCAGCGGCTCTTCTTCCTACACCACCAACTTCGTCATTATCTACGACGGCCACACCACCCACGTCGCCCAAACCTCCGCCCAAACCGTCGGCGAAGCTGTCCGCGCCCTTCGTATCGACCTCGGCCTCGGCGACGAAGTCGTCCCCAACCTTATGACCGAGATCACTGCTAGCCCCTTTGAAATCGACATCCACCGCGTCGACCTCTCCCAGGATGTCGCCGAGCTCCTCCGCACCGGACGCTCCCCGCTCGATGACCGCGCTCGCATTGCCCTCAGCGACTGGGATCCGTACGACCGCCCCGCCCGCCCCTCCATCATCAACACAGTTATTCAAGCCGTCGGCGGTAGCGCCCCTACTCACCAACACCTCAACGCCGAACGCTCCGGTTGGCTCGCCGCTGCCGGCGTCCCCGAAGAGCACTGGGGCTACGCCAGCTTCATCATCTTCCGCGAGAGCTCCTGGAACCCCAACGCCATCAACCCTCGCTCCGGCGCCTGCGGTCTCGCCCAAGCCTTCCCCTGCAGCCGCAAAGGCGACAACTGGAACGACCCTGTCCACTCTATCCGCTGGCAACATGAATACGTCCAAAATCGCTACGGCGGCTACCCCGGAGCCTATCGTTTCTGGCGTCAACACGGCTGGTATTAAATGTTCATCGACACTCATTGCCATATCCACGACTCTAAGATGTTCGCCGAACTCGCCAAATCGCGCCACCTCCCACCCCCGCTCACGCCCGAAGATTACTTATCCATAGCTACCAAGAACAACGTCACCACCGTCATCACCATCGGCACCGACGCGGCCGATAGCCAGGCTGCAGTCCGGTTCGCCGAAGCTCACGATAACGTCTACTCCACCGTTGGCATCCACCCCAGCGAGACCACAGATTTACCAAACCTACACCAAATCCAAGAACTAAAAAACAGCCCAAAAGTCGTCGCTTTCGGCGAAATCGGTCTCGACTACCACTACCCCGATTTTGACCAAAAAGCCCAAATCCGCCTCTTTGAAGAGCAGCTCCAACTCGCTCAAGATCTCGACCTCCCCGTCATCCTCCACATCCGCGAAGCTTACCCTGACGCCCTCGCCGTCCTCGACAACTTCCCCGGGTTAAGAGGCGTCGCCCACAGCTTTTCCGACCACATCAAGCCTGTCGAGGAGCTCCTAAAACGCGATCTCTACATCGGCCTTAACGGTATCGCTACCTTCACTCGCGACCCATTCCAGCTAGAAGCCTTCAACGCCATCCCTCTAGACCGTCTTTTGCTCGAAACTGACGCTCCCTTCTTGACACCAAAGCCATTCCGTGGTAAAATAAATCACCCGGCCTATGTCAAGAACGTTGGTGAATGGGTCGCGAAAAGTCGAGGCCTCACCTCAGACGAAATCGCTAAAGTCACCACTAAAAACGCTTCAAATCTCTTTAATTTACCGGCCGAGAAGGGAAAGCTATGATAGGAACTACCGAACAATTCAACCGTGTCAAGAAGGTGCAACAAAACAGCGCCGAAGTGGCCGCCCGCGCCCTAGAATACGGCGAGGAGCTTGAAACCATGCGTAAGGATTACCTCAAAAAACGTCCGAAAACCCTCCGCGCCAAAATCAGCCTCAGGAACCGCCGGCTAGAAAAGTCCCTCCTCGACGAGGAGAGTTCTGTCGGCCGCAATATCTTTGGCGCCCTACCTGAAGGACATCACCGCGAGTTTTTTAACTTGAGCCCCGACATCTGGATCTGGCACGAAGAAGAATCCGCACCCGACGGTCAGCCTGCCAGCCAAACTACCCGCTACCAAGTCGACAAACGCGGCGTCAAAAAAGTCCGCCTAGCCCGCCCCAATGTCTACCTCAAGGATGAAGAGCTAGAGAACTTCGACAAAGCCACTAGAAAGTATTTCACCCTCGCGAAACGTTATTACGAGGGCAAATGATCTATCTCGACCATGCGGCGGCCACCCCGCTCCTACCCGCTGTCCGCATTGCGATGGAACCATACTTATCTGATCAATTCTTCAACCCTTCTGCTCTCTACCTCCCGGCCATCCGCGTCCGCGAAGCCTACGAAAACGCCCGCCAAGAACTCGCCATGGCCCTCGGCGCCAAGTCTGCCGAAATCACCCTCACCGCTGGCGCCACCGAGTCCATCCATCTCGCCTTCCAACCTTTCAAGAACGTCATTATCTCCGACATGGAGCACCCGGCTGTTCGCGCCGCAGCCGCAGCTCGACCCAATTCTCGCATCGTCCGTCGCGGCTATATCACAGAAGCTATCAAGCCCGATACCGAACTCATCTCTGTCGCCCTCGCCGACTCCATTTTTGGCAGCATCGCACCCATAGCCAAAATCGCGGCAGCCGTCAAGACCGAGCGCGCCAACCGCAAAAAATCCGGCAACAACACCCCCATCTATCTCCACACCGACGCCTCCCAAGCCCCCAACCTCATCAACCTCAACGTCGCCCGTCTCGGCATTGACCTCATGACCATTTCCGCCAGCAAAATCGGTGGCCCAAAGCAGGTCGGCTTGCTCTACGCTAAAGCCGGCGTCGAACTCACGCCATTAATCAGCGGTGGCGGTCAAGAAAACGGTCTCCGCTCCGGCACTGAAAACGTCGCCGGCGTCATCGGCTTTGCCACCGCCCTAAAACACGCCCAAGGCCACGCCCACGCCAATCAAAAGCACTATAATAAGCTTACGGACGAGTTCTACAAACACTTCCACCGCGACTTCAATCTCCTAGACGAATACTGTATTCTCGCCACTCGCACCGGCAAAACCCTCGCCAATTTCATCACTATTATCGCTCCCGGCATCGACGCCGAACGCCTCGTCTATCTCCTCGAAACCAAGGGCGTCTACGTAGCTACCGGCTCCGCTTGCAGCGCCAAAAACCACGAGGAAAATCCAACCCTAAAAGCCTATGGCTACCGGCCGGAATGGATTTTTGGCTACTTGCGTATCACCCTCGGCTCGACCAACACGCTCGACCAAATGCAGCCCGCAGCCGAAGCCATCCTTGACGCCATCCGCACCGAATCTAAACGCATCCCTGCGGACACTCTCAAGTTCATCCAACAAGAAACCAAAAGGCTCGCGATTGTCTAAAACCGTCTACCTCGGCATGTCTGGCGGCGTTGATTCCTCTGTTTCCGCCCTGCTCCTAAAAGAACAAGGCTACCACGTCGTCGGCGTCTACATGAAAAACTGGTCCAAATCCCTGCCCGGCGCCAAGTGCCCCTGGGCCGAAGACCTCGCCGACAGTAAACGCGTCGCCACCCACCTCGGCCTCGACTTCCACGTTTTCGACTTCGAGAAACCCTACTTCGATCGCGTCGTTACTTACATGATTGACGAATACCAAAAAGGCCACACCCCAAACCCCGACATTTGGTGCAACCAAGAAATCAAATTCAACCTCTTTCTCGATACCTGCCTCGCCCACGGCGCCGACCTCATCGCCACCGGCCACTACGCCAAGACTGAGGACGGCCGTCTCTACCGAGCCAAAGACGACAAGAAAGACCAAACTTATTTCCTCTCCCGCGTTACCGCCGGAGCCCTCCAAAAAACTCTCTTCCCGCTCGGCGATCTCACCAAATCCGAAGTCAAGGCCCTCGCCAAAAAACACGGCTTGCATGTCGCCCAGAAACCCGAATCCATGGGCATTTGCTTCATCGGCGAAGTCGGCATCCGTGAATTCCTCTCCCAATATATTACTGCCGAACCGGGCGACGTTATCGACCAAGAAACCAATGTAAAAATCGGCACTCACGACGGCGCCGTTTTCTACACCATCGGCCAGCGCCACGGCTTCCATGCCAGCTCCAATCTACCATATTACGTCGTCAAAAAAGACATCAAAAACAACCGCATCGTTGTCTCCCAAAACCTCGCCTCCCCCACCCTCTGGTACAAATCCATAGAGCTCCGCGACCTCCACTGGATCGACGACACGACAGACCAGACCGGCCAACCCACCGAACTGCAAGCCCGCATCCGCCACCAAGCGCCGCTCATCCCAGCCACCCTCACCGACACCACCCTCACCTTCACCACAGAACAACGCGGCCTCGCCCAAGGACAAACCATCGCCTTTTACAACGATGGTCAATGCCTCGGCAGTGGTATTATTAGCTAACTATTCACACCGCCAGCCCTGGCCAACGAACCGTCGTGCCAAGTCTTCTCGTGAATAATTCGCCACCCGGATCGTCTCGCCGTCCGGTCGTTCAACGTTGTCCGGCACCAGCCCGAATTGCGCTACCGTCGCATCCGTCATCCTCAGCAACTCACCACTCGCCGAAACCGAAATCGTATTCTCACCATTTTTTCCGCCATGAAGCGGCAAGATAGTCAGCATAAACGGCCGTCCCTCCGCCGGGAACCTCTCCTCTAGCGAACCGCTAAATCGCGCGAACGCCGCCGTCACCGCGTTACTGCTATCAAACGCGTACACCAAATCCTGCGACATCGTCCGCGGCATATCCTGCGAGGTAAAAGTAATCACTCGCAACACATCCAGCTGCAAGAACCCGTCAAATCCATAGATGCTGTCCGTCGTCGCGCCATCCAGCGTACACACCAAATCCCTCGGAATCACAACTTCTTCCGCTGTTTGGTTGTCATCGCCATCGCCCCCATTCGGGCTCACCACATCGGCCGGCATCGACACCCTAAAGCCAAGGAACCATACCAAAAACCCCACCAAAGCCGCCGTGCCGCCAATAATCGCGCCAGTCGCCGCCTTGTTCTCGCCCATCCACTTTTTCGCCACCGCCCAACCATTTCGCAGACCTATTACCATCGCGCTGACTGCACCTGCCAAAAGCACTTTCTTCGTCTTCGCTGAAGTCGTAGAAGCCGCGGTTTCAAACGATTCTGTAGCCGGAGCCTCAGTCACCGTCACCGGCTCCTCAACCTGCTCTTCAGTCTCAACCACCTTTGGCAACTCATCCTGAATCGGCTTCACAGCCACCGCACCAGTCTCAGCCGCTCGCGCTACCACCTCTGCACCGGTCTCCAAATCATCCTGCACCGGTGGAAGCTCTAACTCCGGCACCGCAAACAGGCTGTCCTGATTATCATCCTGACCATCTTTGCTCATTGCTAACCCTTCAAATCCCTAATTAAAAACCTTAATTGATTTGACTCTATTTTATCACTCTGGTGTGATAATTGCAAGCATTAGCGTTTTATTTTATTGTATAATTCTTTCCAAGCTTCTAAATCCAGCTCCCCCGCTCGCACGCTCTCATTCAACCCCATCTCACGCAAGGTCTCCGCCGTCACCCCCACCCCTGATAGATTATTCACTAACTTCTTTCTCGGCCATTTAAAACCCGCCCTAAGCAGCCGCCAAAACCTCTCTTCGTCCAGCCCCTCCAGCCGATTTTCGGCCAGCATCTCCATGATTATCACCTGGCTGTCAACCTTCGGTGGTGGCTCAAAGTGCTCTCGACCCACATACGGCCCGAGAGTCGCATCAGCGTACGCCGCCACACTTAGCCCCAGCAAGCTCCACCCACCCACGCCAGCAATTCGCTCCGCCACCTCTTTCTGCACCAAAAACACCATCCTACTCGGGCGATTCTTCGCTTGCAAAAACTTCTGCACAATCGGCGCCGTGATGTAATACGGCACATTCCCCACCACCACATACCCCTCCGGCAACCCTGCGGTATCAAACTGCAAAATGTCCTCGTTCACTACCGTTAACCCCGAACCAACGAACTGTTTCGGCAGCTTCTCCGCCAACTTCCCGTCATATTCCACCGCCACAACCCGCCTAAATCTCTTCAGCAGTGCCGATGTCAAAGTCCCTAAGCCTGGCCCGATTTCCAGCGCAAACTCCCCCTCACCCGCGCAAGCGGCAATTGAAGTCAGTATCTCCCTGTCTCTCAACCAGTGTTGCCCTAATTCTTTCCTCTGTTTCATACTTTCTAATGAATATACCAATATTGCGTCCCGCCACTCACCTGATCCAACGGAAACGTGAAAAAGTTCACCCTACCCCAGCCACCACCCCCGCGCCGCGCGTTCATCTCCGAAATCGTTAACGTATTATTCTCCCGATCAATCGACTCCACAATCGCCACATGCCCCAACCCGCCATTAATCCCGCCCACGTTCTGCATAATCGCCCCCACCGCCGGATACCTCGACACATTAAATCCATCCGCCCGCGCCCTAATCGTCCAAGTCGCGGCATTCCCCCAATGTCGCCCCACCGGCAGCCCCATCTCAACCCGTCGCGCGAACGCATACCAAGTACAAAACCCCCACGCATACGGGTTACTCACCCCTGGCGGCAGAATCTGCGGCGGCCGCGGCGTCACAGTCGTCGGCGGCCGCGGCGTCACGAACTCTGGTCGTTCATTCGCCGGCAAAATCCCATTCGGTATCAAAATCCGCTCCCCCGCATGCAGCTGCACCACTCCGCCCACTCTCGGCAGATCATTCTGCGCTGCTATCTGCTCCGGCGTACCCTGATACCGCTCCGCAATCCGCTCGATCACATCACTCGCCTGCACCGTATAAATCACCCCATCCATCGCCGGAATAAAAATATCCGCCCCCTCCGTCAGCGCGTTCGTGTTCGCGTGTATCCGATTCGCCCATCTGAGAGTCTGCGCGCTAATCCCATTCGCCGCCGCCACTATCTCCACCGTATCACCCGGCAACACCCGATAAAACCTGCCCAAATTATCCGCTGTCCCGCCCGGCGAAATAATCGGCCGTTCCGCTGTCGCCGTCGTCAGCACCGCATCCCGCAAAATCAGAAGTGACGTCGCCGTCAGTACCGCGTTACTCCGCACTGGCAGATTCGCCGTACTCGCTAGCTCCGCTACCACCGCCGTCTCTACCACGTTCGCGTGGCTCGCATTATAAGTCAGCCGATCATCATTCGAAAAAAACGCGTTCATATTCACCGCATCCGCGTCCCGCTGCGACCCCACGAACAACGCCCCCACGATCAGCAGAAACGCCGCCGCATACCCCGCCAAGCCTCTCCACTTCTGGCCCTGCTTAGTCCTAGGCTTCTGCACCTTTCTCAAAAACTCTTCCAAAAACTGTAAAATCGACTGCATACCTTCTTACTGCAATTGCGCTTTCACTCGCCGCACACCCGCCGACGACGACTCTTCTTTCACGATCTTAAACATCTTACCATCCGCAATCGCCCCCGTATGCTTCACATGCGGCCCACCACAAATCTCACAACTTACAACGTCGTCCCCCGACCCAATCGTATAAACCGTCACCCTATCACCATATTTATCCCGAAACACTCCATGCGCCCCCAGGGTCTCAAATGCATAATCCACATCCACTTCTTCAAACGTAACCGGCAAATCCGCTTCAATCCACTCGTTCACCTTCTGCTCCACCGCGGCAATCTCCTCCGGCGTCAACTTCCGATCAATCGAAAAATCATACCTCAGCCGCTCCGGCGTGATATTCGCCCCCTTCTGCGCAATCTTCGGATCCACAATCAACCGTAGCGCCGCGTCGAGCAAATGCGCCGCTGTATGATACTTAATCGTCATCTCCGACTCATCTTCCAGACCACCTTTAAACATCCCTTTACTCGCCGTCTGCGACCTTTCTCGCTGCTCCCCGAGCGCCGCCTCAAATTCCTGCGCATACTTCTCCGACAACACGAGCCCACGAATCTTAATCTCCTCCACCGCCACCTCTAACGGAAACCCATAAGTATCCTGCAGCTTAAACAACTCCTCCCCATCAATCACTTCGCCCTCCGGCCCGTTCGCCAGTTTTTCCAGCTCCCTTAAGCCCCGCGCCAACGCCTTCCGAAACAGCGTCTCCTCCCGCACCAGCACACTAATCACTTCCGCCTCACGCGTTTTTATCGTCGGATAGAACCCGCCATAAATCTCACTCACCACCGGCACGATTTCAGCAAAAAAGTTGTCGACCAGCCCTAACCTCTGCGCCTTCACGATCACTCGCCTGAGCAGCCGCCGCAGCACATAGCCTTGCGCCTTATTGCTCGGCGTAAGCCCCTGCGTCGCCAAAAACACCGCCGCCCGTAAGTGATCCGAAATAATCCGCATTTCCACCTTGTGATCCGAATAATCCTGATGCGACAACACTTCCAATTTATCAATAATCGGCTCCAAAAGCGATCCCTTGAACACGTCCGGCGTATCCATCGCCGCCACCGTCAACCGCTCTAAGCCACCGCCAAAGTCCACATTCTTCTGCTCAAGCAGTTCAAATCCACTCTCCGTCCGCCGATACTGCATAAAGACCTGATTCCCAATTTCCAAAAACCGCCCACTATCACTCGCCGGATGCGCCTTACCATACGCCGGATCATGCGCCGCCTCACCAAAATCATAAAACACCTCACTATCCGGCCCACACGGATCCCCCACCGGTGTCGTCGCAATCCCCCCAGCCCGACTCCACCAATTCTCCTTGTCATCATAAAAGAAAATCCGCTCCCCCGACTTGATCCCTCGCTCGTCGCCATCCACCGCCGACCCGATCTCCACGATGCCCGCCGAAACCCCAGCCTCCTTAAAAACCTTCTGCCAAATCTCCGCCGCCTCGTCATCTCGCGGTATGCCGTTTTCCTCGTCGCCGATAAAACACGTCACGTAAATCTTCGATGGAGCCAGCCTCAGCTCCTCCGTCAAAAACTGCCAAAATGACCGTATCTGAAACTCCTTAAAATAATCCCCCAGCGACCAGTTCCCCAACATTTCAAAGAACGTCGTATGCCTATTATCGCCAATATCATCAATGTCCTGCGACCTAAAACACGGCTGGCTATTCGCCAAGCGCTCCCCCTCCGGGTGCTTCCGCCCCAGCAAATACGGCATCAACGGCTGCATTCCGCTCCCGGTAAACAGCGTCGTCGGATCATCCTCCAGCACCAAATTCGCCGGCTCCACTATCTTGTGCCCCTTGCCCTCAAAAAACTTTAAATATTTCTCTCGTATCGTATTGCTATCCATAGAGGTAGTATAGCATATCTCCGAGAAGCGAGTCCTCCCCACCCCCTACGGGTAGACACAGCGGAGGGGTATACCATCTGGCTTAGCTCTCACAGATATGCCTGGATTTATGCTGATAGCATTCATGATTGTGTGAGACGCATGATATCCTGTGTAGGGGCTCGAGACCCACCACCATGCATGACCATTCTCATATCTGCCATATATGCCAAGAACTGAAACAAAAATATCCGCAGTGACAGTGGCGAAGGAGACAAATAAGCATAAATCTATTGACTTTTGACGTCTAGTGTGCTATACTGTAGAATAGAGATAATTATATCCCAAGCCCCCCACCCCTGTTACAACAGGGGTCGTTCTTGTTTCCTTCACCACCGTCTTATCGGGTAATAGTTCGTCAAAAAGGTCAGGATTCACTCCTGCCTTTTTGACTTTACCTAAAAGGGAAGAGGAAGAGAAACCGCTAGGTGTCTCTTAGCTGGACGCTGTGTCTACCCGTAGGGGGTGGGGAAGGATTATATGCAAGAGGCGTGTCAAGGTACAATTCCTCTGCAACGTCCCGCAGGTTGGCAAACCGAGGGGGAAGAAGGTTTTTCTCTGTGGCGACAGAGAAAAACCATTCTGTTTGCAGAGGAATTCCGTACCTGACGAGCCTTTTGCTAAGTCCCCGGCAGCTGGTTTTAAAGCTTTACTTATTGTCCGAGCCTAGCGAGCCAAATAAGGTTAGAAGAAACCTTGGCTTCTTAGAAGCTACTTCTGCAACGCCAACCGAATCCGCTCTTCCGTCGGCAACCCACCATCCACCTCCGCCAGCTTCGCCGTCGCATCATTCAAAGTCAACCCCAATGCCAAGAGCGCATCTAGCGCATCATCCGACGCCACCGCAAAGCTTAGCCCCGCACTCGACGCCACCCCCACCTTGTCCCGCAAATCCACCACCACCCGCTCCGCCGTCTTCTTCCCCACGCCCGCCGCCTGCCCGATAAACGCAAAATCCGCATTCGCAATCGCATTCCGAATCCCCTCCGGCGGCCCCAAGCTCATTACACTTATCCCCGCCTTCGGCCCCACCCCGTTCACCGAAATCAACAGCCTAAACAACTGCTTCGCCGCCAAACTCGAAAACCCATACAGCTCCTCCGCCTGCTCCCGCACCACATGGTGCGTATAAATCGTCGCCGCCTCATCCAACGTCAGCGCATCATAATCATGACTCGGCACATACACTTCATACCCCACGCCGCCCACATCAATTATCACTTTGTCCAGCGCCTTCTCCACCACCATCCCGGCCAGCCGTGCTATCATTTAGCGCCTCTTGCCAGCTCTATTTTTCTTATTGCCCGACTTGCCCTTACCGCCTGACCTGCCGCCCGACTTACCCGACTTCTTCTTCCGCCCCGAAGCCGCACCGACCGCCCCGGAACCAGCCGCCTTCTTCACCACTTCACCCTCTTTAAAATCCTTATCCTTAACCTTCTTCCCCGACCCTACTTCATTCACGCCCTTATCCACCGCCGACCCAGCCATCCGCGTCAGCTCCGATTCATAATCTTCATCACCCGCCGCCTCATACGCCTCTTGCCTCGTCGCACTGAGCAGCAATTTCACAATCGTCTCCCGTAGCGCCCGCTGCAAATCCGTAAACATCTTCTGACTCTCGCTCCGATATTCCACCAGCGGATCCCTCTGCCCCACACTCCGCCAATGAATCCCCTCTCGCAAATGCTGCATATTCTCTAGGTGCTGCATCCACAAACTATCCAACACCGACAGATACACCTCACGCTCCAGCGGCCGCATAATATCCTCGCCCAGCTCCACTTCCTTCCGCCGATAAAGATCCAACGCTTCCTTCTCCGCCATCTCCATCCGCTCTTTATCACGCTTAATCTTCCCGATTTTCCCGATCATCTCCGCATCAGCATTAAAAATCGACCTAAAATCCTGCGTAAACCGTGGATTATACTTCGCCGGTATCGCCACCAAATCCTCCACCACCTGTCGGAGCAACTTCCGAATGTCCCCCTGCAAATCTTCACCATCCAAAATCCGTCGCCGCATCGTATACACCACTTTTCGATGCCGGTTAATCACATTATCATACTGCACCACGTTCTTCCGCGCATCAAAATGAAACCCTTCCACCCGTTTCTGCGCGCTCTCCAGCGTCCGGCTAATCGCCCTCGCCTGAATCGGCATATCATCCGTAATCCCCAGCCGCCCCAAAATCGCCGCCAACCTTTCCCCCTGAAAAATCCGCATCAAATCATCTTCTGTCGACACGAAAAACTGCGTCGTCCCTGGATCGCCCTGTCGCCCACCACGCCCACGCAATTGATTATCAATCCGCCGCGACTCATGCCGCTCACTACCAATCACCACCAGCCCACCTAGCTCCCGCACCCCATCGCCCAACTTAATATCCGTCCCTCGTCCAGCCATGTTCGTCGCCAACGTCACCGCCCCCTTCTGACCGGCTTTCGCGATAATCGCCGCCTCCCGCTCATTATTCTTCGCGTTCAAGATCTCAAACTCGACCCCTTCTTTCCGCAAAAAGTCCGCAATCATCTCATTCTTCACAATCGACGCCGACCCCACTAGCACCGGCCGCCCCTGCTCGTTAAACTTTTTCACCTCGTCCGCCACCGCCTTCATCTTCATGAGCTCAGTCTTAAAAATCAAATCATCCTCGTCCACCCGCGTAATCGGCTTATTCGTCGGAATCTGCACCACATCCAGCGCGTAAATCTGCTGAAACTCCTCCGCCTCGGTAAACGCCGTCCCCGTCATCCCAGATAGCTTCTCATACAACCGGAAAAAGTTCTGAAACGACACCGTCGCCAGCGTCCTCGACTCCTGTTTTACCTCCACCGCTTCTTTCGCCTCGATCGCCTGATGCAGCCCCTCCGAATACCTTCGCCCACTCATCACCCGCCCCGTATGCTCATCGACAATCAACACTTCACCATCATTCGTCACCACATAATCTTTATCACGCCTAAACACCACCTCAGCCCTGAGCGCCTGCTCAATATGATAAATCATCTGCACATTATTCGCGTTATACAGATCCGTCACCCCTAGAATCCGCTCCAGCTTCTCCACTCCCGAATCGGTCAGGGTCACATTTCGCCGCTTCTCATCATGCAAATAATCTTCATCTTGCAAAATCTTCATCACCTGCGCAAACTGATAATACGCCTGTGGATTCTCCGCTGCCGGCGCACTAATAATCAGCGGCGTCCGCGCCTCATCAATCAAAATCGAGTCCACCTCGTCCACGATCGCAAAATACAAATCCCGCTGCCGCAGCAGCTTCGCATCATTCACCATGTTATCCCGCAAATAGTCAAACCCATACTCATTATTCGTCCCGTAAGTAATGTCCGCCGCATACGCTTCCTTCCGACTCGCCGGCCTTAGCCGCTTCATATATGGATCTTCAAAGTCCGGATTCTCAAAATCCTTCTCGTAAACATAGCTCGTATCATGCGAAATCACCCCTGTCGTCATCCCGAGGAAATCATACAATTCTCCCATCCAGCCCGCCTGATGTTGCACCAAATAATCATTCACCGTCACAAGATGCACACCACGACCCAGCAAAGCATTCAAATACAGCGGCAGCGTCGCCACCAAAGTCTTCCCCTCACCGGTCTTCATCTCCGCCACCCGCCCCTCATGTAGCGCTATCCCACCGACCATCTGCACGTCAAAATGCCGCATCCCTAAGACCCGCACCGACGCCTCCCGCACCAACGCAAACGCCTCCGGCAACACCGTCTCCAGCGTCACGCCCTTCTTCTTCAACTTCTCTTTCAGAACCTCAGTATACCCCTGAAGCTCCTTTTTCTTCATCTTTTTAAACTTCTCTTCCAGCGCATTTATCTCTGATACTCGCTTCTCCAGCCGCTTCAGCGTCGCCTTCTGCGCGTCACCAAAAATATGCTGCAAAAACCTTGTCTTCGCTGACCTATCCGCCAATTTATCCGTTGGCTTCTTCCTCGCCCCCCCCGCTGGTTGTTTTTCCCTCTTCATAACTTTCCCTATTCTAGCACACCTCTATCACAAAAAACACCCATAAGCAAACTCTAATCCCTTAAATCATGTTATAATCCAGGTTGTGGACGATTTACCATTGATTACAAAGACCGAAGAGCTTTATGGAGCAAGCTTACGCGTGTGCGAAAAGTTGAGCGGTTTACAGCGACAAACCCTCGGCCGTCGCCTGGAAGACGCGATCCTCAGCTTGCTGGAATACGAAATCATGGCCAAGAACGCTCCCCGCCCCAACAAAGCCCCCTACCTCATCAAAGCCTGCGCCCTGCAAGAAGTGATCATGATATTCCTTCGCCTAATGATCAATCAAAATCTTGCGAACCAGACTACCTTGCACCAGCTACAAGCACGAACGCTTGAGATCGGCCGCATGCTGGGTGGCTGGCGAAAAAGCATCGGCTAAACCGAAAACCGAGCCTAAGCTCGGTCATATTCACCGCATCACGGAGGCGACCGCATAGTTCGAATTCGCATTCGGCCTGTTCGCGTTCCACTTCGCCTTGTCGTCGTTGACATTGCCGTAGGGACAGAGGTTCCGCTTTTTGATCCCCAATACTTCTACTTACACCGCGTTACGCATAACTCGGCTGCTTTGGTCACGATATATTGGGCGCTCGTGTGGTGAGATTCTTATCTCGGTAGATTTGCCACGCCCGCTCGTAAGTCCAGTAGCTTCCCTAACTTTTGACAAAGAAAAAGCCACGACTTTTGGCGTTATTAACGCGCTAAATCGTGACTTTATTGTAACAGACGAGAAGTTTAAGAAAAAGAAAAAGGAAAGGCGAAAGGGCCCGAAGGCTAAGAGTTTCACCACACCACGGAGGCGACCGCATAGCGCGAACGCGCATCCGGCCAGCGCGCGCGCCACTCCGCCTCGTCGCCGTCGACATCGCCGCAGGGACAGAGGTTCCGCTCCGCATCATAAGGCTGCTCGATGTAGTCATAAACACCAACCCGGCCCAGAGCTTTATCCCAGGCGGCAACATCTCCCAGCCACAGCAAACCATGCAGAGCATAATTAAGCGCTTTGACCACGCCGGCACTGGCGAACTTTTCCTTCCACGCAGTCCAAGCCGCGTTGCGTTTCTCTTCCCAAGCCATATCAGCCAGGAGCGAGCCGGGCATCTCTGAGTTATGACCGGGAGCGTTTTCATCCTCTACCAGGAAGAAAACTTTGCCGATGTCGTTCTCGGTAAACCCATGCGGGATGTCTTTCGGGGAGTCAGCTTCGTCGTAATAATCGGTGTTGACATAGCCCCAAGCCTCATAGTCTGTCCGGCCAAGCAAATCGCGGAGCAATGTCCGCATTTTGTGCGGGTGAAGCTCCGTCAGGCACGCCGGAATGATGCCGATGCGGTAAACACCGTGCGGTTTGGGGTTCAACCCTGCGGCGATAATCCGTTGCTCGGTTTCTGCTGCCGCTGCGATAAGCGCTTGAATGTCGTCATCTGTAACTTCTAAAACCCAGTCCAGCCGCTCGTAAAGCCTTATCCGCTCAGTAATAATCTCACTAAGCGTAGTCGGTTGCGCAGTGGTAACTTGAGCATCTTGCCAATTAGTATTCCATTTCATAAAAACACCTCCATAAATTCCGGGGTGTTCCCATCTGTATTTTAATGTACGCGCCGTAAGGAGCGCCCACATTCACATTGGGAACTCCTCCGGTTCTACCCCATTATAGCACACCATAAGCAAAATGTCAATATATGGAATCATTTATGGCCTCAATTTCAACCAAAATACGCCGATTTAAAGCATCTTTCACCTCTGTTGGCAGACGAATCCTCTGATAACTACCCAAATTCCGAAAATTGACCCTTTCTCGAGCTTTTTTGATGCAAAACGCGTCAGCTTCGATAGTACTGGGCGTAATTATATGACCCAAAAAATGAAGCTCACCAGCGGCGCCTATATAGTTGTTCTTTGGATTTACCGCAAGCCCCAGCTCATTCCCCAGCCACCTACTCCCCTGTTCCTTTGCCACGTAAGCGGCGCGACGCGTAGCAAAAAACAACACCACATCATCCCCGTAGCGGACATACCCGCGAGGTCTAATGTGATGGCGTACGTAGCGATCAAATTCGTTGAGATAAATGTTTGCAAAAACTTGGCTGGTAAGATTTCCTATTGGGATCCCCCGCCCAAACCCCACGTCATAGCTGTCAATAACTTGACGGCACAGAGTCCAGCACGGATGTCCCCGAAGCAGCCTCAAAAGAACATCGTGCTCAACGCTTTCAAAAAAGCGACGGATATCCAGGCGCCAAGTGTAGCCGCAATCGGGGCTTGACAGCAGAGCCTGCGTACGACAGACCGCCCTCTCAAGCCCCTTGCCCACTCGACCGCTATAAACGTCCGGGTCAAATCGGTTGTCGAAATCCACAACCAGTCGTTCGTAAATCAAGCGGTGGACAAGTCGATCACGCACCCCGGCTATTAGCAGCCGCCTTTCTTTCTTGTCAGCAATTAAACGTTCGCGATAACCGCCATGTCGATACGCACCCATACGAAGTTCGTTGGCGAGCTCTGCAAGATGTCGCTCAAGCTCAGCATGAAAAGCAAGCACCTCCATGCTCTGCTTCCCCCGCCGAAAGCGTCGCCAAGCCGGTAATAGTTTATAAAAATGCTCTCCCTCTCCCATTCTATAAGATTAGCCTCTTGCATTCACAAACCAAAGCATAGCCTTTACTCCGCCACCGTCGCTACCATTTTTAGGGGGGAGGCTATGAACGCCAACACGCAATTCTTGACTATTCAAAATGATATTGGTATAATAAAAGCACATCAGGGTACAGCTCTTGCTGATGCAGGAGCCCAGGCCCTGGTTTTTTGTTATCCTTCGCCACTGTCACAGCGGATGTCTTCCTTCCTATTACGGGTGGTCTTCGTCAGGAGCCATATATGTTTACATGGACACCTTCTCTTGGCACAGCCACAAATCCAATTAACGCAATCGTCCATGCCACGGGCCTCTTCCTGGGCAACGATGGCAACAATCCTAAAGCTTACGGCTTCTCCCTCCGCTGTGTCTACCCGTAGGGGGTGGGGAGAGTGCTAAGCGTCTGGCTTTTTCTTGTTTTTCAGGCGAACTAAGGTAACCACTGCAATTATTCCCCAAACTACTTGAAGAACAAATGAGAACCATGCGTTTTTAGGGAATAGCCCAATAGCCATGGATAATGCTGCCAAGAGGTTGAGCATTTGGTAGAACCAACCGTTCTTAATCTTATTGGAAGTATGCCAGCAAGACTAAAACCATTCCTGCCCAGCCGAATATATCAAAAACAATCATACCTCATTTTAGCACAACACCCCACCCCCTACGGGTAGACACAGCGGAGGGATTCGCCAATAGTTTTGCCGTCACGATCTATGCCTGGAGCGATGTTACCCGAGCGAACATACATAGCGGCTGCACTCGTTGCTGTGTGTAGCGATGAGACCCACCAAAGAGCAGGCGGAGAGCCCTCCGTATAGAGGCCGCCAGCAGTAGAAGAAGGCTGAAGCCAGCCCATAGAGACAGTGGCGAAGGAGAGTTAGGATCTGCCGTTTTTCTTAGGGAATAAGTGCTTCACCGCAATCATGAGCATAGCGGTAATCTGTGAGATTGTGGCTATTATTATTAAATTGAAACTCCACCTCTCAAGATGGAACCATCCTGTGTTTGGTAAAAGCCCTTGCAAAAATGCCAAGACGAAGAAGGCAACCGTTTCAACCCTCAAGAACCAAACCAACTTTTCTAGTAGCCACTTCTTCTGGCGTTGATCATCCTCTGAATTATCGTTCTCAATCTTTTGTTTGCGCGCCCTCTCGGTTTTTTCAGTATACTTCTGTTCACCACCCTTAAATAAGTTACTGTCGCTTTTAGTCGTTAGTAGTTTAAGTAAATCTGAAAGATTACTCTCCTTTGGGTTATCTGGGCTATCCATTCCTTAACCCTAGCGCCTCAACCCGAATAGCCATGGCAGTCAACGAAACTTCAAAGACCCTCGCGCAATACGATAAATCGCCGCCAGAAACGTCCCAGGCATTTCTAACCTGCTCCTCTGGCATTATTAGCTCAGCAGCAAAGCTGTTCGCCTGCCTTTCAAATATTTTGTTCCCGGAAAGATTACCGCGAAACATTATCGGATGGTCAAGGACAGACGACTCATCAGTAATTAGCTTGTCGCCATCCTTATAGTTTTTAATCTCCTCTCCATGCAGGAAATAGTGCCCCAGTTCGTGTGCTTTTGTAAAATAAGCCCTCTCCTTAGAATCCCTTGAGTTTAGGGCTATTTTAAATTTACCATCAGTGTCATCATAGGCAATAAATCCAGAGAAACCGTTTGCCGTCAAGTCTACACTAAAGACCTCCACGTCCTCATGTTCTTTCAGTATGTTCTCAAAAGGAAACGGTATTAAAATGTTTGGGTTGTATTTTTTCACGATTTCCCTAGCTTTATCAATCGCTACTTTTCTGTAATCGTCCATATTATGATGATACCACAGATTATAAGTGAAAAAGTAGCCCCCTCCTTCGCCACTGTCTCGGCAGCGAGAACAGCTACTCCTAACGGGCTACGTTATCAGTCTAACTATGTTCTTATGTGGCACGCCTCTCCGGCGTCTGGATCTGCAAACATCTCAACCCTACGTATGACCGAAGGCGCTACCATCGTCGATACGGGCACAAACAATAGTCCCAAGTTTGATGGAGCTTCCCTCCGCTGTGTCTACCCGTAGGGGGTGGGGAGGCTATAGTTAGTATGGGTTGGGATAGGATGGATCGAGAAGGCAGCATCGAAATAGCTTTGGGAGATTATATGCGAAAGCCGTATCAAGGTACAATTTCATGAAGACGTCTCGGAGGTTGGCAAACCGAGAGTCAGACGCGCTTCACCTATGGCGATAGGATGAAGCGACGTCGAGTCTGAATGAAATTAGTACCTTGGTGAGGGTTTTGCTAAAGACTTACTCGAAGCTGTTTTGTTGCTTACCCAACCACCCCATTCACCCCACGCAGCGCATACGCCGTATCCTCCCACCTCTCCACCGTCACCACCTCGATCCCCATCTCCACCACCGGATAATCATTCCCCCCCGGCTGCGTCATATCACCAAAATACAAAATATCCCCCTTCCCTACCCCCAGCCGCTCCATCAATTTTGTCATCCCAAACACCTTATTCATCCCCGGCAAAAACGCATTTATCGTCGTCGTCCCACCCACCTCAAACTCATACGCCGACGCCTCCTTCCGCGCCAATTCCGCAATAGCATTCCGCTTCTTCATATCCGGATCCCAAGCCATTTTCGCCTCCACCCCAGCCTTCTGCCCCAGCGCCGAGAACGCCATCATACTCTCCCGATTCTCAATAATCTCATCCCCCGCCGCCAACTTATCCTCCTCCCAGTACCCCAGCTCCTTCGCCGCCTTTTCCAGCGCCGCCGCCAACTCATCCGCCTGAATCTCCGTCAGCGCCTCATTATATTCCAGCCGCCACTCGCCATCCTTCCGCACATAATACTGCGTCCCCTGCGCCACCATCAAATGCAGATTTTCCAGCTGCTCTTCCCCCACCCCCGCCGCCATCAAAGGCTCAATCAACTGCACCACAAACTGATCATATTTCTGCCCACTTATCACACACATCGGAAAATACCGAAGCGACTCGTTAAACACTTCCGCCATTTCTCTCGTCAACGGCGTCTTCGCCACATTCAAAGTCATATCCAAATCAAACGCTAATACTTTTTTCATTGCTTCCCTCCAATAATTTCCTTAAATTGCAATTTCCTCGAAAACTCCATCAGCCCCAACTGGAACGTCCGTATCGTCAAAAATATAAATATCACAGCGAACAGCGCCACAACCCCCGTCGCCAGCCAAAACTGCCACAGCGGAATCGTCCCCAGCGCCAGCCTTGCAAACAGCGAAATCGGCGCACTTAAGGGGAAGAACGTCAAAAAATTCGCCAGCGCGCTCGGCTCCGTCGCCAAATATTCCCCGATAAAGAAGATCGGCAAAATCACCCCAATCATCACAATCCCCGAATACGCCCCGACTTCCTTCGCCGTCGGCACCAACGTCCCGATAAACATCGACAACCCCGTAAACAATATATAGCTGAGTAGCAAAAGCACCAGCGACGCAAACACCGTCCCCAAGCCAAACTCCACTCCACCGAGCGCTCCCAAAACCCCCTCGAGCGGATTATCTTGCAGCAACATAAACGCTAATAACACCGGCACCGCCAGTATCGCCACCTGCAAAAACCCCAGCAAAATCAACGCAATCATCTTCCCGACAATCAAGCTCCGCGCCGAACACGCCGTCAGTAGCATCTCCGAAATCCGATTTTCCTTCTCCTCAATCGTCGAAGCCGTCAGTCGATTCCCAAAAATACAAATCAACGCATAAAACACCACCAGCCCCATCAGCGGCGCGATCAAATCCCCCATCGCCCGATGCACATTCACGTCCGTCAGATTGATACTCTCCACCTCATACGCCTGCGTCAAAATCATCTGCTGATCCGGGGTCAGCCCCGCCAACGTCGACGCATGCAGCCACTCGTCCACCCGCGCCCGATAATCCGTCAAAAAATCAACCCCGCTACTCTCAAAATATATCCGCACCTCTAGATTCTCCGGGATAATATATGCCACGTCCAAAACCCCATCCGCCACCGCCCGTCGACCAGCCGCCTCGCTCACCAACACCGTCACCCCCTGCTCTCGCAACAGCTCCGGCTCTATCCGCCCCGCCTCATCCCACACCCCAAGCCGCATCCCCGCCAGCGTCGCCCGCTCCCCCAGCGCATCATCCGCCCCACTGCCAATCATACTCACCACCGTCACATAACCCACGATAATCATCGGCAGCAACAGCGCCGCCACCCAAAAACTCACCCGCTTCAACGTCCGAATAATCTCAAACCGCACCACCTCACTGGTGTCCGCCCGCAGCATTTTCACACCTCCTCCTCGCCATAAATGTCAATAAACACTTGGTCCAGACTTTTCTCGCCAAACTTCTTCTTGATCTCTTGAATCGTCCCATACGCCCTCGCCTTCCCGTCCTTCAGCAAAATCGCCCGATCACACAGCCGCTCCACCTCTTCCATATAATGCGTTATCAACACAATCGTCGCCCCCGCCTGCCGCCGCTCCTCGATGATATCCATCAAAAGTCGCCGATTCACCGGATCAAACCCCTTCGTCGGCTCATCCAAAATCAATAGCCCCGGCGCATCAATAATCGTAATCCCCAGCTGCACCTTCTGTTGTTGCCCGCTACTCAGCTTCTCCAGTCGTTCATTCATTTTGTCCGCCAGCCCCACCCTCTCCAGATACCTCTTCGACCATTTCGCCGCGCCCCTCACCCCTTTCAGCCGCCCAAAATACGTCATCACGTCGAGCACTCGTTCTTTCACATACAGCCCCCGCTCCTCCGGCAGATACCCCACTCGCGTCACCTCCGAATCAAACCTCCGCCCATTAATCAAAGCCGTCCCCGACGTCGGCTTATAAAAGTTTAGTAGCGTCCGTAGCGTCGTCGTCTTCCCGCTCCCATTCCCTCCCAGCAGCCCAAAAATCTCCCCCTTATTCACCTCAAAACTCAGCCCATCCAACACCACCTTATCACCAAACCCGACCACCAGGTCGTTTACCTCTATCACCTTCATATCCCATATTATATCATGGCATAGCTCTATTCGGATGAAGCTCAAGGAAGAGTTATGCCGGCTTGTCCAACTGCAACGGCTCTACCCTCACCTCACCCCCCGCAATCCTCACCACGTCCTTGTCAATCTTCCCCACTTCCTTATGCGCCGCATTAAAATGATTCACCGTCGTCCCCAAACTATTCCCCAGCTTCACCATATACCCCTCAAAATTCTCAATATGCGCCCCCAGCTGCCCCACCCGCTTCTGAATATCCTTCGCCTGCTCCTCAATCTGCAAGCTCCTTAACCCCTGCAAAATCGTCTGCAGATACGCCAGCAGCGTCGTCGGGCTGACAATTATCACCCGCTTATCCCGAAACGCATAATCTATCAAATCCCGCGCGCTCCCCGCCGTCCCCACATTCGCTATCAACATATCATAATACAAACTCTCACTCGGAATAAACATAAACGCAAAGTCCATCGTCCCCTCATTCGGCCGAATATACTTCGCCGTCTCATCAATCCGCCCCTTGAGATCATCCTTCACCGCTTTCAGCAGCTTCTTCTTCTCCTCCCCACTCGCCTCCAGCATCCTGTTATAGTTCTCCAAACTAAACTTACTATCCACCGGCAACATCTTCCCCTTATCCAGCAAAATCACCGCATCCACAATATCCCCACCCTTAAACTTATGCTGCATCTCATATTGCCCCACCGGCAGCACATTTTCCAGCACGCTCTCCAGAAACACCTCCCCAAACACCCCTCGCTGCTTCGGATTTTGCAACACCGCCTGCAAGGTCTTCAGCTCATCCGCCACCCCCACCACTCGTTTATTCGTCTCATCCAGCTTCGTCAATCTCTGCGAAACCTCCTGCACGATCCGCGCACTCTCGCCCAGCTGCTTCTGCACACTCCCCCGCATCTGTTCATTATTCTTCTCAATCGCCCCCCGCACCAGCTCACTATTCTTCGTCATCTTGTCATTCACCGACTCATTCAGCCGCTCAATCCGCTCATTTAACGCCACCAGATCCTGCTTCAACATCCCCGCCACCGCATCTCCTTGCCCCTCACCTTCATCCCCATCCGTCTGTTTCAATTTCGCCATCTGTATCATCATCACGACCACCACCGTCGTCAGCACAATCACCAGCACACCCAACACAAAAACTATACCCATACCCTAATCATACCACGAAAAAGCACCCATTTTCCACCACATTTCCACCCTTCCCGCACCCCTGTTAACCCCCAAAATAACCGTTAGAACTATTGACTTTCCGCTTGTGGTGTGCTATAATGGTAGGTAGAGTAGGAGATGTTTCCTATTCGCACCTCAATAAGTTAGCTTGACCACAACCCCAATTACCTATTTTAAAGGAGGATTTTTCATGCAAAACCAACTGTCAAACAAGGCTCAGCAAATCGCCGAGGTCAGAAAGCTCCAATCGCTCCCCGCCGAAGTCTACTCTTTCGTCGTCCAAGTAACCGGCGAAAAGTTCACCGACCACCACGGCGGCGGCGACAACGAAGGCCAATACCCCGACCGCGCCCGCCTCATCGAAAACACCGGCAACAGCTGGGCTTTCCCCGGCTGCTTCGACACTCACAGCATGGACCACGCCAAAGCTTCTCGGTACGGCTTTAGCTTCAAAGACAGCCAGAGCATAATCTACGCTTCTGGTATCGGCTACTATTCCACGCATGGCGGGCACGTTTTGTTCATCAACGAAACCGGAAACCTTTTCCTGGCGCCCGTCCGCCCCTTCATCTGTGAGGAATTAGATAAAGCCGGCTATCGCGGCGGCCACGAAATCGGCCCCGCCAATTTCTCCATGGGCTGGATCGTCCTGTCCAACGCCGACAAAGCCGACCGCATGGCCTACATTGAAGAGCTGTCGAATATTGAAATGAAGTTTACCGAATACGATGAATTACCCTTCGTCGAAACCACCACTTCCTACCGCGCCCTTGAGGAGGAAAACGCCAAACTGCGCGCCGAAATTGAGCACCTCAAAGCGCAGAAACGATTCCACGCCGCCTGATTCGCACCAACCAAAAACCCTTCAAAAGCTAACACAATCACAGCCCCCGAGCGATCGGGGGCTTAACCTCTCCCTTCGCCACTGTCACACACTAAGAAAACCAAGGTTTTCTTCCTTTCCTTGCTGGACGCCGTGTCTACCCGTAGGGGGTGGGGAAGATCTGTGAGTGATAACGAACGCCGAAGGCATGAATTATGCTAAAATCACACTTTTAGCTAATTCATGCGAGCTTTAGCGAGCTAGATAAAAGCCGTGTCAAGGTACAATTCCTCTGCAACGTCCCGGAGCTTGGCAAAGCGAGGGGGAAGAAGGTTTTTCTCTGTGGCGACAGAGAAAAACCATTCTGTTTGCAGAGGAATTCCGTACCTGATGAGGCTTTTGCTAAGTCCCCGGCAGCTGGTTTGCCGCTAAAACGTCTTCTCACTCTTCCGCAGCCGCTCAATCCTCTTATCCAGCGGCGGATGCGTCGAAAACAGCCCCGCCATCTTCTTCTCCTTCATCGGATTCGAAATAAACAAACTCGCCGTCGCCGTCGATTGCCGCTTCATCGGCCGCGCCTTCTCCTTCAACACCTCCAGCGCCTTAATCATCCCCTCCGGATCCCGCGTCATCAGCGCCGCACTCGCATCCGCCAAATATTCCCTGTTCCGACTTACCGCCATCTGCGTCAAAGTCGCCACCAGCGGCGCCAATATCGCCGTCAAAATCATCAAAACCAACCCAAACGGCGACCGATTATCCCTATCCCCCGCAAAAAACGCAATCCGCACGCCAAAATCCGCCAACAGCCCAATCACCATCACCAGCCCAAACACAATCGTCGACAGCCGAATATCATAATTCTGCACATGGCTCATCTCGTGCGCCATCACCGCCGTCACCTCTCGATCATTCATCGCATCCAGCAGCCCCGTCGTCGCCGCCACCTTCGCATGCTTCGGATTCCGCCCCGTCGCAAACGCATTCAACGCCGGATCCTCGATAATATAAACCTCCGGCATCGGCAACCCCGTCGCTATCGCCAAATTCTCCACAATCCGATACAGCCGCGGATTACTCTTCCGATCTACCTGTTTCGCCCCTGTCGTCGCTATCGCCAAACTACCACTCGCAAAATACTGAAACCCAGCATAAATCACGGCAAACGTCATCACCCACACCAGAATCCAGTAATCCTGTAAAGACCACGCGAACGCCCCGCCAATCGCCGCCACCAGCAGCACGAAGCCCGCCATCATCAGCACCGTCTTCCGCTTATTGCTCGCTATAGCGCTATACATCGCCCTAAATCTCCGAACCTAAACCCTTAAAAACTTACTTCCGGCGCCTCTTCTATCGCCGCTCGATCCTTCACCTCGAAATACTCTCGCGCCTTAAAACCCAACCTCTTCGCAAACACGTTGCTCGGGAACATCTTCACCTTCACGTTCAAGCTCTTCACGCCATTATTATAGAACCGCCTTGCCGCCTGAATCTTCTCCTCCGTATCTTGCAGCTGATCCTGCAATTTCACAAAATTCGTATTCGCCTTCAACTCCGGGTACGCCTCCGCAATCGCGAAAATCCGCCCCAGCGCCGCCGACATATGATCTTCAGCCCTCGCCGCGCCCTTCACATCATTCGCGCCCGCCGCCATCACCTCTGATCGAGCTTTCGTCACACTCTCAAACGCTTCCTTCTCATGCTTCGCGTAGCCCTTCACCGTGTTCACCACGTTCGGTATCAAATCCGCCCGATATTTCAGCTGTACCGTGATGTCGCTCCACGCTTCATCCACCCGCTCATTCAACCGCACCAGTCCATTGTAGATTACCCAAACCGCCAACAGCAACACTGCTACGACACCTACCAAAATCCATACCCAAAGCATATACTTTTCTCCTTTCCTCCAGTATACCACGCACCCCACCCCTCATGCTACACTGATTTTATGACCAAGGACACCCTCTATCCCAAAAACATCTTCACCCTTATCATCCGTGGCGAGGCCCCGGCCTACCGTATCTATGAAGACGCCCACACTCTGGCCATCCTCGACACTAAGCCCAGCTCGCCCGGCCACGTCCTCGTCCTTTCCAAATCAGAAGTTGACAAGTTTTACGAGCTCCCGCCCGATGAATTCACCGCCGTCATGCACACCGTCAAAAAGCTCGCCGTCGCCATGGAACGTGCCCTCGAGGCCCGTATCATCATGCGCGCCAGCGGCAACACCCTACCTCACGTCCACATCCACCTCACCCCGCGCGATAAAAACTGGTACTACGAGCGCGTCGTCGAAATGTCAGAAGCAGAAATGGAGGCCGTAGCCTTAAAGATTAAAATGAATTTATGACCAAAATTGCACCAAAAAAGTCCGGATTCACTCCGGCTTTTTTGGTTTAGTTAAGGAAGGAAGAAACCTCTGTGTCTTATTGACTAAACCGACGCCGCCTCTTTCTTCTGTCGATCCATCTTCACCATCCGCACAATCCATATTGCCAGTAGCGCCAGCGCCGCTATCAAACCAACAATCACAATCACCATCAGCCAAGTCGGCGCCACAATCACCCAGCCAGCGTGCTCAATCGTTCGCCCAGTAATCATCGTGCTTTGTGTCACCCGGTAAATCCCAATCCTCGGTTGCGCCATCGTCAGCTCTACCACTGCCGAATCAGTCTCCGGAAAAACAAACTGCGAGTTTTCACCATCATCCGATCGATACACCTCACGCCCAAACACTGTTCGCGCAATCAGCGTGTTCGCTGCCGTAAAGTGCGTGTTTCCCTCGTTGCGTAGCGCCAAACTCGTCACCAAATCCCCGCTTCGCACCCATTTCGGAATATCAAACGCCGCCACATTACCCCGATCCACGGTCTCACCGCCCACCTCAGCGTAAATCCTATATTGTAGCTGTCGCGCTACCGCCACACCCATCGAGTCACTATCCATATCACCGCCACCAACCGTCACGTTAATCCCAGCATACTGCGCCCCACCTGGCGCGTCTACCGGCACGTCAATTGTATAGCGCACCGCCACACTCTCACCCGGCATCACCTGACGAAACTCCGTCGTCGCCAATCGAATCCAGCGCTGAATCTCCGTAAATCGCCCCTCCGACGTAAACCGATCACCATTTATCGCGCCCGGCGTGAAAAACTCCGGCGACACTGTCATATCAAACGGCAAACTACCGCTGTTCGTCACCTTAAACTCACCCGATCGCAACTCACCCGGCTCCAGCGCCAAACTAACCAAAGCGCTCTCCAGCCTAATACTAACCGTCGCATCTTCTTCTGCCATTACTGGTGTTGCCGGTATCAACACCGCCCCCGCCACTACCAAAGTTGCAAGCAATGCCCCAAAAAATCTCTTCATTTAACCTCCGTTTGTCCCATTATAGCACGGTGGTGCTATAATTAACAATATGAAATACATCTGCACCGCCATCGCCTATCTCAACGGCCCGCCCCACATCGGTCACGCCCTCGACTATCTCCTCGCCGACCTCTGGGCCCGCCAACAGCTCGCCCTCGGCGAAAAAGTCCTCTTCCAGACCGGCACCGACGAGCACGGCCAAAAAGTCGCCCAGAAAGCCAAAGACCTCGACCTCACCCCCGAGAAATTGACCGACCAAAACTCCGTCCTCTTCAAAGATCTCCTCACCAAAATGAACGTTTCCGACCACCGCTTCGTCCGCACCACCAGCCCCGACCACAAACGCCGCGTCGCCGAAATCTGGCAAAAACTCGACCAAGCCGGCCACATCTACAAAAACACCTACTCCGGCTGGTATTGCGAAGGCTGCGAAGCCTTCTACACCGACTCCGAAGTCAAAGAGTCAGACGGCAAATGCCCCATCCACCACCGCCCTTTCACTAAAGTCGAGGAGGAAAACTACTTTCTCCGCCTTCAAACCTTCCTCCCCGACATCAAAAAAGCCCTACTAAAAGGCTCCGAAATGTCCGTCGCCGACGCCCTCGCCGGTGACAACGGCGACTACATCAAAATCCTCCCCGATTTCCGCGCTAAAGAGATCCTCAATCTCCTCGAAAAAGCCCCCGACGTCTCCATTTCCCGCCCTAAAAGTCAAGTCTCCTGGGGTATCCCCGTTCCCGGCGACCCCGACCAAACCATGTACGTCTGGATCGACGCTTTATCAAATTATATCACCGGCCCCGACCTCGAATACCCCGACCACGAAAACCCCAAAGCCTGGCCTGCCGACGTCCAAGTCATCGGCAAGGACATCCTCCGTTTCCACGCCGTCATCTGGCCCGCCATGCTCCTCGGCCTCGGTCTTAAACTCCCGAAAGTCCTCCTCGCCCACGGCCACGTCTCCATCGACGGCGAAAAGATGAGTAAATCCCTCGGCAACGTCGTCTCACCCGACCAAATCATCGACAAATACGGCGCCGACGCCTTCCGCTACTACTTCGCCCGCCACATTCCAACCACCGACGACGGCGACTTCACCTGGGACAAGTTCAACACCGCCTACAACACCGAACTCGCCAACGACCTCGGCAACCTCGTCTCCCGCGTCTCCAACATGTGCACCAAATACTTCGACGGCCTTATCAGGCCCGAACAAGACAAAATCACCGACTCTTCCCAAGCCACCATGAACGACCTCGAGTTCTCCACAGCCCTCGACCAGATCTGGGAACGCATCCGCATCCAAAACCGCCGCATCGACGCCGAAAAGCCTTGGGTCCTCGCCAAAGACGACGCAAGCCTACCACAGCTCAACACCCTCCTCACCGAAATCGTTTCAAATATCATCCAAATCGCCTCCGAAATCGACCCGTTTCTACCCGAAACCTCCGCCAAAATCCGCGCCCACTTCACGCCCGACGGCATCAAAGACAAAGCCCCCATCCTCTTCCCCAAACACGATTAAAGCTTCACGACTAAAGCTTATCGCCAGCCGTGCCGACCGCCGCTATTATGCCCGCCAGCGTTGTGCTGTCCACCACCTTGGTGTCCACCACCCGCGTTCATCCCGCCTCTATTAGTAGTCGAACCCTGCCCTTGCGGCAGAGTTAGGCGCTCATCCCGATACCCCCGCTGCGACTGACCCTGATTTCGCGGCTGGTTCTGGTTCTGGCTCTGCGATTGCGACTGACCCTGACCTCGAGGCATCGTCAAAGTCTGCCCATCCACATCCCCCCTCCAGTGTAAACAGTCCTCGTGAGCGTACGGACAATCCTCATAAGCATATGGGCAGCCCTCTCCATGGTGATAGGCTGGACGCTCCCACTGAACGTTTTGCTGATTATCCATGTATCGCTGGCCACGGCGCGCCTCCGAAAACCCATCTGTAATTATCAAGTTCACTGCAACTGCCGTCACCATTAGCAGACCCGCAAGCACAACATATTTTTTCATGGAACCACTCCTCCTTTTAACATTATAATTATCTAACAACTATACCACACTATTCCTGCTCAAGCCCCAAAACATAAACTGTGGAAAACTTTCTAGCACTTTGTGGCACAACATTAGCCTTATGTTAATCATCATAGTTTATAATATACCCATAAGCATGATGAGGTTAAAATGCATGTCAAGATTAAGGAGCACTACATGACAGAAAGTATTAACAAGCTAAATCGCCACAGATTTAAAATCCCCTTATTTCTCCTCATCGGCGCACTGCTGACATCTATTTTTCTCATTCTCGCTACCTTTATGACCCGACAAAGCCGCCCAGTTTACGCCGCGCCTGTGCCTTTCCAAGCCGGACCAAGCAGGATTTTCGTTTCCCAGGGCAGCCCAACCCGACTTTACGAAGCGGTCCAAGTACCCGGCACCAACACAGCCAACTTCGCCACCCTCGGCCCAGTCCAAACCATCACATATAACGCCATGGGCTTCAACCCCACTGACATGTTCCTCTATGCTATCAATACCAGCACCAACCGCCTTATCCAAATCGACGCGACCGGCGCCACCATCGGCCTCGGCCCAAGCGGGTCAATCGCTGGCCTACCAGTATTACCAGGCTCCCAAACCTACAACGCAGGAACCATCGGCACCTGTAACCCACCAAACACTCTTTGGATCTCGCCTTCACAAAACACAACCAGAATATACTCCATCGACGTAACCGCCGCCGTCCCAACCGCAGTCCCGCTCAACCTCACCGCAGGATATGGTGGGACCAACACACTCCCCAACGTCGCCGATATGGTCTGTATGATTGACCCTGATTCCGGTGATAGCTATATTTGGGCAGTTTATGGCGGCGGCGGAAGTACTGCTGCCTTCCCCAATGGGATCTACCGCATAGACATCACTTCCGGCAGCGATAGATATGGCATGTTAGACTGGTTTAGCCTAGGCGGCCTCTCCAGCATCCAATGGAACAGCGCCAGTTTTGGCGCCCAGTGGCTTTATGGCAACGGCAACCTCGGCATCTCCAACAACCAAACCGGAAACATTCACCAAATCATTATTACCGATCCTGCTTCCGCGTCGCCAACATTCACCGAAGGCGCCATGCTGCACGGCCCATCAAGCAGTACCAACGACGGCGCATCATACGCCGGTGAACCAATAGATCTAAGCCTAGAAAAAACTGCCGACACCGGAAACTATGCCGGATCCGATCCAACCCAATACATCGCCGGCGCCAACATCTCCTATACCCTAACCGTCCGCAATAACAACCCCGATGGTGTGGCCAGTAGCGGTTTTTATATAACCGACACCATCAACGCTGGCACGACCATTATCTCTATGGACCCTAACTGTTACGTTTCAACCGACGATCCTAGCGGACGAACCATTATCTGTACCTCTGGCGCCTTGGCGGCTCTCGACTCCCAGTCATTCAACATCACCGTATCAACTCCAAACACCTTCAATATGTGCGTCACCAACACCGCCACTGTCACCGGCAACGAATCCGACCCCAACCCCGACAATGACACCGCCAGCGTCGAAAATTGCACCGCCCCCAGCGGCTACATCATAAGCAAAACAGCCACCGCAATTGACCCAAATCACGTTCGCCCAGGCGATACCGTCACTTATACCATCACCGTCCAAAACACCGGCGAAGAAGACTATACTACCGCGACCACACCAGCCACCTTCTCAGACGACATGTCCGACGTCCTTGATGATGCTTCGTACAATTCCAACTGCCTCACCACCACCGCCAACGGCTCCGAAACCTGCATCCTAAGCGGAAACACCTTAAATTGGAGCGGCGACCTCCTAGCCGGACAAACCAAAACTATCACCTACTCCGTAACAGTCGACACACCAGATGGCACCGGCAATCGAGAGCTAAATAACACTGTAGCTGCGACCGACCCCGACAGCAGCTGCTCCGGTGAATGTTCCACGCAAACTCTCATTGGCGACCCAGCCTACACAATCAACAAAACCGTTATGAGCTGGGACCGGACTTCAATAACTGAAATAACCCCTAACGGCACCACACCAAACGACTGGGTGATTTACACTATTGCCATCGAAAACACCGGCTCCTCTCCATACACCGCAGACTATCCGGTAATAATTGCCGATGACCTTTCGGATGTACTTGACGACGCTGTCATCGGCGCAGACATCTACGCCTCTTATGATGCACCTTCTTATAGAGATGACCTCGGCGGTACCGCCGCCAACACTCCCCTAGTCCAAGGCACAACCCTACGCTGGAGCGGACCACTGGATATTGATCAAACCGTTTATATAACATACTTAGTGCGAGTTCTACCTCCATCCGGAAACCCCACCGGCAACCACATCATGCGAAACGTCGTCTCCCCATCCGGACCAAACGGAGCCGCAGAAGGAATATGCATCGATACCTATGGCATAGACACCTGCTCAACTACTACCCCAGTCAACCAGCCCGACCTCAAGATCTCCGTCTCAGATTACACAGAGACCGCTAGCACCATCTCCTGGACCATCACCGCCAAAAACTCAAGCAGCACCCTACAAGAAGGAGTCACCGCAAACCTAATCGTTGACGCAAAAGACGACACCGCCTGGGTCATCAGCCCAACCGCTGGCACTGTCGGAACTCCGTCATACGACACCGCGCTTTATCCCTACCTCCAGCCCGAAAACTCTCTAGTCCCCTGGAACCTTGGCGACATGACCCCAGGCCAAACCGAGACCCTAACCATCACCATAGCCAAAAGCAATGTCACATGGGATGGCGACCTCTGCATAACGGCCTTCATTTTCAACACTGCTAACCCATATACTGGCGACCCACAAGATAGAGCCAACAACCAAATGAACAACAATGATGTCGACGCCGACCTGGACCAATGGGACTTTAACGGCTGGGAGGTTAACCTAAAAGTGTCCCTTTCAGATTACACCGAAACTACAGACACCGTCTCTTGGACAATCACCGCCAAAAACGCCAGCCCAACAACCCAAGAAGACGTAATGACAAACATCATCGTCGATGCGCTCACCGACACTCCTTGGACGACCGGTGTCAGCACCGGGACGCTCGGAGCCATCTACCCAGGGTCAGAGGAAGACAACCACATTATCCCCTGGAGCCTCGGTAACATGACTCCAGGCCAGACCGAAACCCTAACCATCACCATAGCCAAAAGCAATGTGTCATGGGACGGCGACATCTGCGTGACTGCCTTTATCTTTAATGCCCACAACCCCTATACCAACGATCCTCTAGACAGAATTAACGGCCAGATGAACAACAACGACGTCGATGCCGACACCGATCAGTGGGACTTCAACGGCTGGGCTCTCCAAGCCGCCGTACCAAACACCGGCTTCTTGGGCCAGATGTTAGATTTTGCCACGCGTAGCCGATACGCCTTACTGTTTGTACTCACTGGCGTAGGATCAGCCGCATGGCTCATCACACGAAAAAAATCGGCTAGATTATAATGCTTATGCTTGGCGGAAGGAGAGGGATTCGAACCCTCGGTGAGTTGCCCCACACCTGTTTTCAAGACAGGCTCCATAAACCACTCGGTCATCCTTCCATATATATTATAACATAATTAACTTTTCCCTCCTTGGCCTCCCCACTGCTGTTGGTGTAGAGTAGAGTTATGCCCTCCTGGCTTCCTTGTCTGTCTTGCTCATGGTTACTTAGTGGGGATGGTCTAGTCCTTTTTGGCTTACTTAGGGTTAGTT
>WRMD01000007.1 GCA_009777315.1 Candidatus Saccharimonadota bacterium | reverse complement strand
GCTTTCTAAAATCGTGCGGGAAGCAATGGTTCCTGACTGAAGAGAGGACACCCACCAGTCAGCGTTAGCGGACGGCCTGTCTAGGCCGAGGAAAGAGCTGAACATACCCATTGAGACAGTGGCGAAGCCTCCACTATGCTACAATAGAACCATGAAGCCACAACACAAATGGTCTCCCGACCTCGCCGATATCGAGTTTACCTTCGAAGACCGCGGCAGCCTCGGCAAAGTCTACTGGCGCTCCCGCAAAGAATTGATCCTAAAAGCCGGCGCCAAACTCACACCCGACCCCCAGCTTAACCAAGACGGCACGCTCAACTTCTCTACCAAACTCGCGAAATTCCTCCGCATGGAGCACGCCGATAAAATCAAAGACGGCGTCACCACGTCAGACCTCACCTTCCCCTCCCCCAACGAACTCGGCACTTTCCTCCGTTACGGCGGCAATAACACCTGGCTCAACCTCAAGGACAAAGACGGCAAAACCCTCGACGACTGGTCCAAAGTCTAGCACTAAGTCCTTCGCCACTGTCTCGGGAGGTTACTTTGACCTTAGGGATATCGGTCTGAGGACATCAGCTCATGTCCACTGGTGGACTCCTGATCCGAATTCAGTAGTCAATGCTGGTAACGCGTATACATACGCTCTGAGTGTCCTGCCGGGAACTAACAACAACCAAAAGTGGTACGGCTTCTCCCTCCGCTGTGTCTACCCGTAGGGGGTGGGGAATAAGGCACTAGCTTTAAAACCAGCGCGCCGAGGCATAGTTTCATGAGGAACGTCCCGGAGGCTGGCAAGCCGAGGTAGAAGCACATTTTAGTCCGTGGCGACGGATTAAAATGATGCTGTGTCCGAATGAAATCCTATGCCCGGCAGCTGGTTTTAAAGCTTTGCGCTCCCTCCTAGCCCGTATGCGTGGGTAGACGTAGTATATAGGTGGGGAGGAAACCCTTGTTTTCTTTGCACCCTTGACAACTCCAAAACGATTATGCTAATATGTTTTCATGAACACAGCCGAACAAATTATCCTCCTCATCCTTGCCACGGTTCTCCTCGTCTTTCTCGTCATCTCCATCATCCTCATCATTAAAATCATGAAGCTCACCGGCGAAGTCCGCGAAGTCGTCCTCAGTGTCAAAAACACCGCCAAGAGCATCGAAGAAGCCGCCGAAAGCATCAAAGAAGTCGCCAACCCAGGTGGAATCATCCAAATGATCAAAAGCTGGACAGAGAAAGTAGCAAATCGAAAAAACAAGGACAAGGAGTAAAATGGCAAAAAAGAAAAAAGGCAAGCTCGGCAAAGGTCTGCTAATCGGAACTATTATCGGTGCTGGCGCTGGCGTTGCAGCTGGCATTCTCACCGCACCTAAAAGCGGTAAAGCTACCCGTAAAGACATCAAAAAAGGCGCCATCAAAGCCGAAAAGAAGCTTAAATCCGAAGCCAAAAAAGTCGAAGCCAAAGCCAAAACCACGGCTCGCAAAGTCAAGTCCGATGTCAAAAAAGGCATCAAAAAATTCAAAAAATAAATCTAGGGTTCCAAGCCTGCTCGAATAGAACTCAGGGTAGACTCAGGCTACGGAATAAGGCGTACGAAAGTACGCCTTATCCTTATAAGTAGTAGCTGAGTTGCTACCTAGGCAACAGCGTCCTCTTGCTTCATCGGCGCCCGCCCCATAAAACTAAACCTCGCATACAACTCAATCAACTCTTCACTCGGCTCCGGCACTCGTTGTGGCTCCACCATCATCACCATAAACCGCAACCCCGAGTTCGCCGGAATCGGCCCTTGCTCCACCGCGCCATAACCCATCGACGACGGAATCGTAATCTCTCGCACCCCACCAATCCGCATCCCGATCACCCCCTCCAGCCAACCGTCAATAAAGCTCACCCCACCAGCCAACGGGAAGTTCAACGCCGAATCATCCTCGGGATCTCGAAAACTCGAGTCAAAAACCGTTCCGTCATGCAGCCAGCCGATATAGTACGCCGAATATGGCGTCAACACGTCCGGATCCACTTCCGCTAGCTCACGATATTCATCCATCACCTCCTGCGTAATCTGCTTACCAGTCCCTACGTGAAAGTCTCTCGTCTCCACATCAGTCAACGAATTCACCCGCGCCTGATTAAAAGTAAACCGCCCCTGCCGGCTCAGCTCCTGCCGCCAGCCAAGAAACGTATCAAGATACCTCTCACTCAACTCCGCCGCCGCCACATCTACTTCCGCGTAGTACTCATCCAACATCTCCATCAAACGCGCGCGGTCAGCTTCTTCATTTGCCATATCTTTCTCCTGATTTCTGCTCGTAATCACAATCCCCGCAAACAGCGCCACCGTACTCACCACCATCACTACCGTCACGATACCTACACCAAACCGCTGCCAGAACGACATGCTACTGCTCTTCTCTCTCTCAATCATTACACTATCTTCGCGCCCAAAACATCGCGCGCGTCCTCTCCTATTTTCTCCATTATCGCACGGGTGTCATCTGATGTCAAAGTTTTCTCATAGCTCGCCACCTCCAAGTGCCAGGTCACGTTCTTATATTCCTTATCTTCACCCTGATAAATCCCCACCGGATCAATCGTCGCCCACAATTCTTTAGGCAACGCCGCCTCCACCACCCGAAGCGCTTCTTCATACGAAACCTCCACCGGCACCTGCAATGTCAAATCCCGCCCCGCCGAAGGATACCGACTCTGCCGCTCCTCCCCCCTCAGCTTAGCCAACCCAATTAGCGTCTCCAAACCAATCTCAAATCCAGCCGTCCCCTCAGGCAACGACAGCTCCTTCTGCACGCTCCGCTTCAGCTCGCCGCACAACCCCAGAACCTTGTCCTCCACCACCACTTCCGCGCTTCGATCCAGCTCAAACGGCCGCCCAGTCGAACTCAGTGCCTTTTTCATCGGCCGATATTCCGCCTTCACCCCTAGTTCATAGAGCAGCTCATCAAGCAATGCCTTCGCCTGATAAAATCCATCCTGACCCGCCTCATCCGTATATACTAGCGCCAACTTCCACGCCTCCACCGGCACCCTCTCATCCGTCAGCCCATCCGACTTCTGGCTCTTCGCGTTCATCTCAAACAACGCAAACCGAGAATAACCATCTCGCACATTCCCGCTCACCTTATCCAACAAACTCGGTAAAATACTCTGCCTAATCAACTCCAAATCCGGGCTAATCGAATTCACCAATCGATATGAATTCTTCTCGTCTTGCCCCACCTTCCGCAGCAAATCCCCATGCGCAAAACTATACGTCAACACCTCATTCGCGCCGCACCTCGACAAAATATCTCGCACCCGAATCATCAGCTCCAACTCCGCGTTCCGCCTCACCGCCTTAAAAGTCCTCGCCGGCAACTCTTTCCGAATATTATCGTAGCCCAGCATCCGTCCCACCTCTTCAATCACGTCCTCGCGAATATGAATATCCGTCCGCCACCACGGCGCTGTCACCAGCAAAACAGAGCCCGCCAAAGCCTTCACCTTGCTAATCGTACCTTCGCTACTCCCCGTCTTCACCCCCACTCTAAACCCAACATTCGTCAAAGTCTTCATCACCAAATCCACCGAATACTCCGATCCTAGCAGCCCGTTTATCTCCTCCGCACTCACTTTAATCTCCGGATTCTCCTGCTTCACCGGATACGAATCAATCACCTCACTCACCGCCTCATAACCCGGCGCCACTCGCTTCACATATTCATCAAGCACCCGCCTCGTCAGCTCCGCCG
Organism: Candidatus Saccharimonadota bacterium; assembly: GCA_009777315.1. GTDB lineage: Bacteria > Patescibacteriota > Saccharimonadia > Saccharimonadales > Saccharimonadaceae > WRMD01. The sequence goes on along the minus strand of WRMD01000007.1, from coordinate 46,914 downwards.
GCTGCCCCTTCGTAAACCGCGTAATCGCTTCACTAAAAATCCCGTGCTTCATCTGCGTCCGTCGCAAATTATACAAACTAAACGTCGCGCTCTCCACCACAATCCGCTTCGTATTCTCATCAATCACCGTATTCTTCGCCCCCATCGCCCCCGCCAACGCCACCGGCACACCGTTCGATGTGATCACAATGTCGTTCGCGTCCATCTCAATCGTCCGCCCGTCCAATAGCTCCATCTTCTCGCCGTTCTTCGCATTCCGCACGATAATCTTTGGCTTATCCGTCTTCCCCACCGCCACCAACTTATCATAATCAAATGCGTGTAGCGGCTGCCCAGTCAAAAGCATCAATTCATTTGTCCAGTCCACCACAAAATCAATCGGTCGCATCCCTGCCAGTGCCAAGTCCATCGCCTCCCGCGTCAAATATCGACCCGGCTTCCAATGCTCATTCTTTTCCAGCACCGCCGCCGTATACCTCGGACAGATTTTTGAGTCAGCGATTTCAATGGAGAGCCCCGCGGATACACTATCTTGAGGAGGCTGGGGGGTCTTGCCATCGCCAGATGGCAAAGAGGGGGTCTCCCCCTGGCTGTTGCCTCCTAAAGGTAGTGTGTCGAGGGGGAATCCATCGAATCTCTTACCTAAGATCCCTGCCACCTCTCGCGCAAAACCAATAATTCCAAACGTATCCGGCCGATGCGTCAAGCTCTTGTTTTCGATGTCCAGCAGAACCTCATCATCCAGCCCAAACAACGCGACGAATGTATCCCCCGGTCGCACCTTGCGAATATCATCAAAACTCATCTCCGGATCTACCTCCGCCAGATATTCCGTAAACTCACCCAAACCCATCTCGTCCGGCCCAGCCAGCATCCCGTTGCTTTCGTAGCCCGCCAACTTCCGCGTCGCCAGCACCAGCTCCTTTTCCGTCCCCCAAGTTTCCGGCACTACCGCACCGGGCGACAACCACACCGCCAGCATCCCCGCCCGCACGTTCGGACAGCCACAAACCACCTGCACCAACCCATCCTCACGCCGCTTCACATCCGAAACCACCCCGCCATCATCCACATAACACAAATGCAACTTGTCCGACTTCTCAATCTTCTCAGCCGACACAACTTTCACTACAATCGCCCCCGCGTATTTCGCACTAACGCTCGTCGTCGACTCCACTTCCACCAGCCGCGCACCAATCAGCGCCACCAACTCCTCCGTCGGCACGTCAATCTTCACATACTTCTTCAACCAATTCAAACTAATAATCATCGCCCGCTCCTCGCCGCCACCGCAAACTGCATAAAATAATTTTCCAATCCGTCCGCCGACTCGCCCAAAAGTGCCCCCATAAATTGCTCACGCGCCCGCAGAATCTCCCGCAACCGACCGCCACGCCATTGCGACGCCGTTGCTTCAAACAAGTCATCCGCCCGCGCCGCCGCTTGCCACATCCGCTCAACGTTACCTCGTTTCTGCGCATGTAAAGCCCGCCCCACTTCCGAACCGATATTCCCCATCTGCTCAAAAATCGTCCTCTTCTCCCAGGCCGCCCGGTCTACCGCATAACTACTCACTTACAACCTCCCCCACAATCGCCAAAATCTGCTCACGCAATCCAGCGTCCTCCACATAACGCGATCGGTTCCCCTGCCGCGGCCGTATATTTATCATCGAATCAAACTCCACAAAATCATCCGTCCCATAATCTTCCGGATGCAAGTTAATCCCCCATAAATCTTCCTGTTTCGAGCCATTTTCCAGCATAAACGCCTCCATATCCGCATGCAACTCAGCATCCACCACTATGATTTTCTGCTCCACATCCACATCCGCCTTCACAAAATTACCAAACATCTTCTCCGCCATCTGCTTCAACTCGCCTACACTAATCCTCTCAACCTGCTTCATCTCAAACCTCCTTCAACCAACTTACCGAAACGACCATCCGCCCTCCTCAAAATCTCCACGCACCGTCATCACCATCAACCGAACCACCGACGCCCGCTCCTCCGCTGTTATCGGCACACAAACACTCGGACACGCCACCAACCCAGGATTATTCCTATCATACCCCCGCACCCCCTCGCACGGATCCCCGCCGCACATATTATAATATTCAACCGGCACCATCGGCACAAACAATATTGCCAAAACCGCCGCAACAACCGCAACAATCACCCCCACCTTCCTCCCTTTTCGCTTCTTCTCGAGGCTCATTTAAATTCCTTCAAAAACCGGAGGCGCCCCCCCTCAAAATGCCGAATATCAGTAATCCCATATCTTAGCATCACCAACCGTTCTATCCCCCCGCCCCACGCAAAACCCTTCCACACACTCGAATCCAACCCCGCCATCTCAAGCACATTCGGATGAATCATCCCACACCCCAACATCTCCAGCCACCCATCACCTTTTCCACCAAGCGATGCCGGCTTCTCAATCGACAGCTCAAAACTCGGCTCCGTAAACGGAAAATACCCCGGCTGCGTCCGCACTTTGAGATCCTGCTCATAATAATTATCAAAAAACTCTTTCAACGTCCCGAGTAACTGCCCGAGTGTCGCCGTCTTCGACACAAACACCCCCTCACACTGATAAAAAGTGTGCTCGTGCGTCGCGTCCACATTCTCATTCCGAAACACCCTGCCTGGCACCACCACCGCCAACTGCTCATCCGGATAGCCATCCTGGACAAACTTCTTCAAAATCCGATGCTGCATCGTCGACGTATGCGCCGGCGGCAAAAACCCCTCCTCCGTCCTAAAACTATCATACCCATCTCGCGCCGGATGATCCTTCGGAAAGTTCAAGCTATCAAACATATGAAACTCATCATCAAGTTGTCGCGATAGCACCACCCGGAAACCCATCCTCTGATAAATATCCGCCACTCGCGCCATCTCCATCATCAACGGATGCCGCGACCCCTGCCCATACGGCGGCACCGGCTGCCTCTGATTTATCCCCATTGGCGCCGTCACATCCAGCGCCTCCACCGGCGCACTCCATATCTCCTGTTCACGCGCCGCCACCGCCGCCTGCAACCTCTGTCGCATCGCATTAATCGCCTGCCCATACACCGCCCGCTCTTCCTTCGGTTTCGACGCAATCATCTTCTGCGCCAACCCCTTCAGCTCCTTATTTTTCAGCACCTCCCGGAACGCCGGCAACGTCTTCACCGCCTCTAGTAGCCGTGCCTCCAACTCCTCCAAAACCAGCCTGTCAGACTCGTTCATGACATTACCATTCTACTGACCAAAAACGCCAATGTCGCCAGCACGATCACCACCGACACTATCAACGCCCATTTCTGCCGACTCCCCTTCTTATAATCTCTAAGATATTTGCTATCCTCCACGAAATCCGGCGACTGCTCCGCCAGCACCGGCTGGTTTTTTTCCCTTAATTCCGCCGCGATTCGCCCCTGTAATCTCCCAGACGAATTATTCTTCGTAACAATTATCCCCATATCTACTTGATTATACCATATCACTCTGTATAATAAAGATAGTAATCAAGGAGGTATATGGCAACCAAGAAAGCCAAATCGACGGGAAAGAGCGTCAGTCGCCCCGCCAAACAAGAAAAAGCAACATGTCCGGAATGCAGCTGCGCACCCTGCGCTTGCGGCAAGGGCTTCAAAGATTTCTTCGGCCCTAAGTACGACACTCGAGAGAACATCCTCTCTATCTTTAGGACGCCGCGCATTCTCGGCGCCATCGGCGGTGAGCTCATCGGGACCTTCATCTTAACTCTACTCGTCCTCGTCCTCACTCTCCAGTTCTTCGGCGGGCTCTATGTCATGTTTGCCCTCATCGGTCTAAGCATGGTTATCTTCCCGCTTTCGGGTGCCAACCTCAACCCAATCATCACCCTCGGCCTTGCCGTCACTCGCCGCATTTCACCAATCCGCGCCATCTTCTACATTGTCGCTCAGCTGATCGGTGGCATGCTCGCCTGGCTCGTTATCCAGATGTTCCTCAACAACAACGGTCTTGAGGCTGGTCAAGCCACTGCCGCTACCATGGCAGCCATCACCGAAGACACTCAAGTTGGCATGATTTTTGCCGGCGAAATTATCGCCGCACTCATCTTCGCCTTCTTCTTCGCAAGGGCTCTAAAAGTCAAGAAAAATCTACTCGGTTTCGCGACCACCATCGGCACCGGCTACGTTATCGCCTGGACCATCACTTTCCTTATCCCTATGGCGCTCTTCGGCATCCAGCAAGCTGGCAACATCTACATCTTTAATCCTGCCATCGCTCTCGCTATGGAAGCATTCATGGTCGAAGGCACCAACGCCGGCCAGGCTGTTCTAGCCTACGCTGTCCTACCGCTACTAGCCGGTGTAGTTGGTTTCCTCATCAGCGACCTAGTATCCTGCGCCGCTAATACCGGTGCACCAGCCGAGCAAAACGGCTGCGAGCCAGACAGCTACTGCTGCAAAGCTTAATCAAAACTTTCAAAGCAAATGAAAACCGCTCCCATACAGGAGCGGTTTTGCTGAGAGATGTTCAGGCCACCCTTGCCGATGGCAGCAAAGACGAAACGAAGTCCCGTATGGTGGCGAGACAAGAAACTTGTCCGCTCGCGCGAGGCGGACAAATCAATCTGCCCGCTCACGAACCACTTGTGTAGCGATTACGCCAAGTCTTCTTTTTAGACCCACCGGAATCATCCACACCAGTCGAACCAGCAGAACCTTCCTCTTCGCAGGTAATCTTGCACTCGCGAACTTCTTTCCGCACTTTTATCCACTTGTTATTGGCCGCGTCGTATTCGAGCCCTAAGGCATCGAGCACTTTATAAGCGGCATCTTTACAGGCGGCGTCTGCGTAAGCGGCTTCGAGATTCTTCAGACTTTCGTCCACTACGGTTTTGGAGACTTTCTTGCCGGGGTGGGTTATCTTAATGTAACCCCTCAGTTGCCTCGTCATTTCCTCGATCGTATCGAGGAGCGGACCTTGTGCGCGCCACTGCCATACAGCCACTATACCGGCTATTACAGCAATTGCCCACGGGAAAATGGTTAAAAACATGACTAGCCCTCCTTTAAGGATAATAGTTTAGGTACGGGTGGTTCCATTTCTCTCCAGCTTTTTAAGTTGCCCGGAATACCGTGCACTCATTTTTGCTGAGCCCACGGAATCCCTCACCTAGACAACCATTTCGGTTATCTACGTCCATTATAGCACACATGGTTAAAAAAGTCAATACTTTTTAACGATTTCCTCCAAAAATCTAGCCTAAAAACACATTTAACAGATAAAGCCTATGCTAAGATAAACCCGCCGAAAAGCCCGAAATCAACCTAAAACTGCCTCAGGTACGACGTCGAAAACGCTCTCTCCAGCGAATCCTCCGCCTCCGCCCGCTCCAACGCCAACTCCACCAGCCGCCCCACCAAATCCACCTTGCTCATCCCCCCCGCCGCAAAATTATGCGCGTACAAACTCCCCGGCATCGGATTCACCTCGTTAAAATACACCTTCCCAGCCTTTCCATCCACCAACAGATCAATCCGCGCGATCCCCTGACACCCGACCGCCCTATACACCTTCGCCGCCACCTCTTCACACTCCTGATACAACCCCCGCCGCGACCCACGCGTACTCCCGTCCGGCATCATTGCCGGTAGCTCGCTATACCCCTGAGCACCCTTGCCGCCCCCCTTCTTACCCCCGCCTTGCTCACTCCCCTCGCCCTTCTTGCCCCCATTTAGATATTTCGCGTCAAAATCAAAAAACTCGCCCTTATTCAGCGGCTTCTCCACCAGCCCCAGCTCCAAATCCTCATTGCCAATCACCGGCACTGTCACCTCTGTTAAGTTCTCTACCGCCTTCTCCACCAAACACTTATTGTCATATACCAGCGCCACATCCACCGCATTCCCCAGCTCCGCCGCCTTTGTCACCTTCGTAATCCCAATGCTCGACCCCAGGTGCGCCGGCTTCACGAACACCGGCATCCCAAGCTTCCTAAGCCTCTCCAAAATCCTCTCCGGATTCTGCGTCCACTCCACCTTCGAAAACGAAATCCACTCCGGCGTCAACAGCCCCTGCGCCCGCACCACATCCTTCGACAACACCTTATCCATCGCCACCGCCGACGCCGCCATATCACACCCCACGAACGGCACCCCCGCCATCCTGAGCAACCCCATCAAACTACCATCCTCACCATACGTCCCATGCAACGCCGAAAACACCAGATCAATCCGCCGCTTCGCCTTCTTCCACCTCGTCTTCTTCTGAATTATCGTAAACGTCCCATCCAGCTCCAGCCGCAGCGGCTCCGCCTTCTCAATTATCTCCTCTAGCACCCCACTCTGATAAGTTTTCACCTCTGTTAATCGCGGATCCGTCAGCCACTTGCCCTCTTTCGTAATATAAATCGGCATCACCGTATGCCCCAGCAGCCGCAGCGGCGGAATTATCGCCGCCAGCGCCGTAATCACCGATACATCATGCTCCGCGCTCCGCCCCCCAAACGGCACCGCCACCAACAAATTATCTCGTTTCATGTCACCATTATATCACGAAGCCCACACCACGAAGCAGGTCGTCGAGAGAGCCGGGCATTACTCGTAGTTGTCGGTCCAATCATTCTGTAATAACATTATATCACCCCGCGCCAACATCGCCGTCAAGTTCTCATAAAACTCCAGCGGATTGTCGCTTATCACCAACTCCCCACTCCACTTTACGTCATTCAACCCCTGTTCAATATTCCCCGTCACCGAATTCTGCATCAACACCACCGCGTCCGCCACCTCACCAATCAGCCGCCCCACCGCCCGATTATTCGACCCCATCTTCGTCCCCTGTTCCACCAGCCCCGGCGTCACACAAATCACCCGATTCAGCTTCACCTCTTCCCCCGCCGGATTCACAAAAGACCCTCGTTTCTTTAGAGCAGCAACCACATTCACCCCCGCCCGCACCCCCTCCAAATTCCCATTATACGTATCATCAATCAACAGCGCCTCATGCACGATTTTCGGCTCCAACCGATGCTCAAACGCCTTTATCCCCGCCACCCGCGCGATCAATTTCTTGCTCATTTTCGCCCCCAGCAGTTGCTCCGCCAGGTACATCCCCAAAGTCACCACCCCGATATTATGCTCACCAATCAGCCCCGTCGTCACCCTCTGTTTATTCACCTCAAAACTCGTCTCGAACGCCCCCAATTTCACCTTCCGCACATGCAAACCCTCGATCCCCAACTTTGAATAACCAATCCCCTTCTGCTTCGCCAACACCTCATTATCCATATTCAAAAACAGCCGATTTTTCGGCACAAAATCCCTAATCTCATTAAACGTCGAAATGATATTCTTAAGGCTCCCAAACCGCTCCAAATGCGCCTCAGCCACCCCTGTTACTATCGCGTAATCCGGCCGCACCAGCCGCGCCATCCGCTTAATATCCCCCTTCTTCGCCTCCCCAAACTCAAAAATCAGCACCTTCTCCGTCCCATCCAACTCCGAAATAAACTTCGCAAACCCCAGCGGCTGATTGATATTCCCCGGCGTCGCTTTCACCCCCTCGCCCAAAATCTCTTCCAGCACCGATTTCGTCGTCGTCTTCCCGTAACTCCCCAGCACCGCAATCTTCACCGCCTTATTCCTCATCAAGTCCTTCCGCACCCGATGCAGCGCCCGCCACTCCACCGGCTTCTGCACGATCAGATTCCCCGCCACCATCACCAGCCAAAGCCACCACTGTAGCAGCCACGGCGTCGCAAGCGGCGCCACCACCACCAGCGCTATCGTCCACCACCCAGCCACCAACCACACCATCAGACTCAAGCAGACCCACATAATCACCCCAAAAATCATCCAGATATAAAGCAACTTCGCTTTCCGCGTCCAATCCACGCTCCCCCGCTTCATCACCTCCGTAAAATCCTTCGTCCGCGCCAAATAATTCCAGTATTCCACCGTGTCATAGTCCGTAATCTGCGCCATGTAAATCAGCGTCTCCAGATACCCCGGCCGAAAATGACTACTCAGCTTCCGCCACCAGGACGGCTTACGTTCTTCCGGTTCCATCTACGTCCTTAAAAACCTCTCCACCAACGTATAAACCTCCACCGGGTTATCCACAAACGGAAAATGCCCTGCCCCCGCCACCACTTCCAGCCGCGATTTCGGTATTTTCCGCCATATTTTCGTATCTTTGAGCGGCGTTTCCTCGTCCTTTTCACCCCATATAATCAGCGTTCTCGCGGTTATCTCCGGTATCATCTTGCTAAGGTCCTCCGCCACCGTCCTTTTCAACACCTCTCGCATCATCGGTGTCGCATTCCTATAATCCCGCGACCCGAACCGCGTTACCGCCCATTTTCGCAGCCCCGACCCCTGTGGCAACACCTTAAACGGCCATTTCAGCACACCTACCAAAACCCCGCGTAGAGTCTTCGCTCGTCTAACCCCCGCACTATCAATAAACACCAATTTCTCTACTATTTTCTTCCCCGCAAACATCCGCACCATCACCCGCCCCCCAAACGAATGCCCCATCACCGCCACCGGCTCCACCCCTGTTTTCTCCACAAATTTCTCGACAAATTCCGCATACTCTTCCGTCCCCCACGCTTGTTTCGGCTCACTCGACCCCCCAAACCCCGGCAAACTCGGCACGATCACTTTATAGCTTTTCGCCAGCGGCGTCGCCAGCGGTAGTAACCCTGCCGCGCTTTGACCCCATCCATGCAAGAGCAACAATACTGGTCCCCGCCCCAGTTCCAGATATTCGGTCAGTAGTCCATCGACTACTGTTTTATTGAGCTTTCCAGACACAACTATCCTAGTATACCATATCTACCCCTGTGCTCCAAACCAGCCCCTTTCCGAGCTATTTCCCAAACCGCTATTGACTTTTTTTACCATGTGTGCTACAATAGACCATGATGGATGCATATGTCTCCATCAAACCCACTGCTTGTCCAGTGGACAATACGCACCTTCACATGTTGTTACACCCAAAAATCCGGCGACCCTAGCGGCGCCCAAGAAAAGGAGATGTTTTCATGGATTACAACCAAAACGGCAACCCCAGCAACAACGCTCCCACCCCGGAACAGAAGCGGCGCATTAAAATAGTTGGCGGCTTTTTCATCCTCTGCCTCGTCGTAGGTCTCATCGCCCTCGCTTTTCAGTTTGATTTCTCCGGCGACTCCAGCCCGCCTCCCCTACCATCCAGCTTCGTAAACCCCAACCTCGCCTCCTCCACACTCGGCTCCAACCCCGCTTCCTTCACACTCGGCTCCGTATCTGTCCAAGCCGCCGAAAGCCCCGAGCCAGAAATAGCCGAAGACGGCCGCTACTACGTCAACGCCTACCTTCACGAAGTCACCATCGGCGGCGATACTTTAATCGCCCTCATGGTTCGCAGTGAAACCTTCTGGCGACCCAAAGCAGGCGGCTTCCGCACCAACGACAGCTTCGAGGAAATGAACGACCTCTTCCCCGTTACGCAATTACCAGGCATCCGCCGCATCATGCACAACGGCTTCCTCGATTCATGGGAGTTCACGCTAAACCCCGAGGCCAGGTTCTGGCTCAACAGCCAAGCTCTGCCCACCGGATCGGTCCTTTCCGACGTCCGCGCCCAGCTTTGGTTTGACCTCATTGACGGCCAGGTCATCGTCGAAAACGTCCACCTTTCCGGCATCGGAATGAACGGAGTCACCGTCCAAATCACCAACATCGACGACCACGGCAACGCCAAATTCATCAACTTAGCCGGCACGAGCCTCCACTTCCACTACGCCGGCGAACTCGAATTCGCCCTCGGCGGCTTCTACGAATTACCCCACGCAGCATTTATGCACCGCCCCGCCAGGAACCCAAGCTACAGCGATTACCGCCTCGTCGCCCTCGCCGAACCCATCTTGGTCGAATTACCCGACTACGACATCTGGCCCCGGCCCGAACCCAAGCCCCGCTAACAACATGATTTATACTAAACCCCCGGCCCGCCCGGGGGTTTCCGCAATGAAAACCTCAAAAACCGAGGCCTCCTACCCTACCACTCCACCATCGGCGCTCTAATCGTCCAACCCACCGCCCTATTAGTCGTCGTAGTCCACACCTCCGTACTCCCAAACGACTGCCCAACCGCGTTACTAAACCCAACCCCAAAAACCATCGTCCCATCCCTACTCAGCGCATACGCATTATCATAACCACCAGTCACCATCCCCACATTCCCGGCGATATTCTCCAACCCAGACAAAGTCGGCTCACGCCTCGTCGACGTATCGCCCAGCAGCAGCTCCCCATAATTATTATACCCAACCGAATAAAGCTCATCCCCCACCACCATATGCGTAAAATCCGCCCCCGCATTAATCTGCCGCACATCACTCACCCCCTCTATCCGCACCGGCGTCGTCTGACTCCCCGCCACACCACGCAAACCCCACGCCCTCCCCCAACCCCAAACCGTCCCATCCACCGCCAGCGCCACCACAAACCCATTCGTACCATACCCACCATAAGCCACCCGACTAATCGCCGGCAAACCATTCACCAAACGCGGCCGACTAGTCGTCGCATTTGCCGCCGTCGTATTACCCATCGCCAACTGCCCATCCCCATTCGCCCCCCACACATAAACCTCTCCCGACTCAGTAACCGCCGCCCCACCACGATTACCCTGCCAAGCATAAACAATATCCCCAGTCTCAGTAATCCTCGTCGGCACATTACGATTCGCCGTCGCCCCAGTCCCCAGCGCCAACCCAGCCCCCTGCCCCCACGTATACACATTTCCATCCGACCCGAGCGCCCCCATCAACCCATTCCCCGCCGTGCCCTGCGACCCAGACAACTGCCGAAACGTCACCCCCTCCGGCATCACCACCGGCACCGGCGCCGTCCTACCCGTGTTCGTCCCATCCCCCACCGCCCCAGTCGCATTATGCCCCCAACAATACGCCCGCCCAGCAACATTTATCGCACACGAAGTATGATGCGCCGAGCTCACATCAACCACCGGCAAATCACCAAACGCACTCTGCGGTATCTGAGTTGGCGCCGCAAAATCAGCCGCACTCGACACACTACTCCCAATCCCCCGCTGCCCCTCACTATTCCAACCAAACGTCCAAACCGCACCATTTGAATCCAACGCCGCAACATGTCGAGAACCATTCCTAATATTAATAAACTTCCAAATATCCACCCTTACAACAATCGGTTGCGCCGGCCGCCCAGCCGAGTCCTCCACCCGATAAGTAATCGTATAACTCCCCAGCCCCCACTCCCGCCAACTCACCGGACAAGCTATCGTCATCTCCCCCCGAGCACATTCCCGCCTAATCGCAGCCGTAATGTCCCCCTCCGCCTCGCTCACAGCACTAACCCGCGCCGCCAAACTATCCGGCGTAAACTCTTCGTCCCCCCGAAATATCGAAAAATTACGACTCTCACCCTCCATATGCAAAGTCGGCGCCCCTCTCGGATCAAAATCAACTCCACCCGATAGCGTCAACATCGTCGAATACCTCGCAAAACCTACCGCCATCAGCGCCGCCATCACAAACAACACCGGCAACACCAATCCCGCCAACCCATAACTCCCTCTCACTCCTGCCTCCCTGTCAACTGCCCATGCACCCACAGCGTCGGATAACCCACCAGCGGCACCTTCAGCCCAGCCACACCAATAATCTCCCCCTCCCTAACCCTCCACGTATCCGGCGCATTGTTCGCATCGCCCTTAGTAGTAAATAATCTCTCCCCCTCTGCCCCCAGCTCAATACCCACAATCCGATGCACCACCACCCGCCCACCTTTATCAAAAACCAGCACCTCCCCTTCACCTAAAAGTCCTGCCTCTTCCGGCCCAATCCGCCTCACAATCACAAAATCCCCCACATTGATATTAGGCGCCATCGAACCCGTAGCAACCGACAACGGATAATACTTAAACAGCCCACTAAACAACATCAGCGTCAAAACTATCAGCACCCCAAACCCACCAAAATACGCCGCCTTCAAAATCCTATTCGGCCTCTCATACCCTCGCGGCTGTTCACGCTCCAAAGTCAGTTTATAAATCACAAAATAGACAATCACCGGCAATACCAAGTTCACCACACCCTGCATAAAATCATCAAAATACGTCACAACCGGCATCAGCAAAATCGGCAAAAAAACCAGCATCCTATACGCCACCGCCGGCTGCCAACCCGCCTTATACGCCAAAAAAGACAGCAGCATACTATTAAATATCCAAGGCACCAGCAATATCAATACAAACCGCGCCACATCAAGATTCTGCGAAAAATCCGCCGTCGCCACAATCATCATCGCCCCAAGCAACGTGACCAGAATCGTCGCCCCAACTATCGCCAGTTTATTACCACCACTTTTCCGAATCAAATTCGCCCGCATCATTTCCGACGAAACTATAAGTATCACCATCGGCAAAACACTCGCATAAACATTATCGCTCGAGCGCAACATCACCACCAGCCCAAACACAAACCCTAGTAAAAACTGCACCATCCACCAAACCAAACACGCCACACTAACGACAATTAGCACCACGTCTTTTTCTCGAAATCGCGCCCGCTCTAGCCCCAGCACCAGCCAGGTCAATCCCAGCAACAAAACGCTACTACCAGCCACCAACCACGGCGAAAGGAGCTGCCTAAAAAGCAACCCCATCGCCAATACCCCGGTCAGCCCTCCGACCAGTAAAAGCAGCTTCTTATAGTATCTGCTTCTAGCCCTCATAGTTGATTGTCTGGTCGCCAATAGCAATAGCTACCGGCCCCGGCATCCCCACAGTCGGCACCGCAGGCAAAGTAATAACCACGCGAACATCCACCGCAGATTGCGCACCCAAAGTATCACCCACTACAATCGGCATGCCGTTCGCATATTCAAATACGTAGGTCAATTCCTCACACAACGCATCCGCAAAGATTTGGTCCGCCTCCTCTTGCGCTGTACAAGTTATCGCCGGCACATTCACCGCCGCAACCTCCGCCGGCTGAGCTCCGACATTTTCGATCGTCGCTTGCAGCGTAGCAGAACCAGCATGACTAAACTGCGCCAAATACGACGCAATCGTCAATTGATTAGAGCTGATATTCGCTAGCACCTCCGAACTAAACGAACCGCCACCAAGCGAAGACATCTCAATCGAACCAACTTGCCATCGCACCAGCGCCGCATCCTGATTATATTCCGCGCTACCTCGAACCGTCAGCATCCCCGAAAACGCCGCAAAAGCTACACCACCAACCACCATCACGACAGCCAACACACCAACCGCCAACCATTTCTTATCTATCTTTTTCATCTAAAACCTTCTAGCCTTTCTTCTAATTTTTACTTGCACACACTATTTACACTCACTCACTACATCGTCCAAACCCCTCTCTTTCCTCATCTTCCGGACTTCCCCTATGTTTCCAATATGGGCACCCATGAACAAATAAATGATCACCTTCAATCACCGCATAAAAAGTCCGCCCACTCGGCAACCTAGAATAAAGAATGTTCTGCGTCACGCGATCCGCCTTATCAATCAAATCATCAAAATCCTCCACCAAATAACAATACTTATAATCACCAGCCCTTAGCGGCGTCTTCAAGTCAACAATAATCCTCCCGTACTCCTTGTGAATCTTTTCATCATATCGCACGCACAAATCTTTCGGACGCAACTTACGCCTCCTCACAATCACCACGCCAAAAACCACCGCCACCAGCACACTCGCCCCCGCCACCGACAAAAAAACCGACCTATCACGCCCCTCTTCCGCCACGGCAAACATCAATATATCATCTTTATCCGGCTGCCTACCAACCTTAATGTTATATGTATGTCGAGAAAGCGGCACTGTAAAATCCAGCACAACCGGCCGCGTGATCGACCGCTCACCATGCATCACCGTCAAATCAATCTTCATCCGCACCACCAAGACCGCCTCACCACTTAGACCATTAGCACTCTTAAACTCCATCGCCTCCGAGTTGTACTTCTGAAAATCCAACCTATACTCCTGCCCAATTTCTAAAACATTCGCTCCCCAAACCCGCCCACTAACATCCTCCTGCAAAACGTATTCTTTTGTAAATATCTCCCGATCTCTATGTTCCCGATCATACACAATCAGCCTCCCCACAATACTATATGTATACTGATAATTAAGCCTAGCATCAGTCACCAGCTCATAAGCAAACTTCAAGTTTATCGTGTCCGTCAAAGAAGTCAAATACTGCCGCCCAGCACCTTGACACGTTTCCTCAAAGAAATAATTCGGCACCAAACAAACTTCATAATCCTGCTGACTAATATGCTGCGCCGGCGAACTCATCGTTTCTTGACTCATCGCATAACTAGCATCATCCAAAGCACGAACATCCTGCGACACCAACCCACCCAACACCAAAGCCGCAAAAACCCCACACACCATCACGGCACATTGCGTTTTCAGGCCTCGCACATCCATAATGTCCTCAAGTATACATGAGCGTTTCACCCCTGTCAAAAAGCTTAATTAGTGCGAACTTTTCCGCTTTTTCTTGCCCCCTCTGCCCCTATCCCGACCACACCAAACCTTCCGACGTCTTAAGCTTTTTTGCTAGCCCAAAAACGGCTTCACCGAGTCCGGCAAATACGACTTATCCGCATGAAACCCCGCCGTCCACTCCTGCCCCTCGCCATACTTCAACTCTTTCATCAATTTCGTCGGCGCGTTCCGTAGCACCAGCGGCACCGGCGCATTCGGGCTAGCCTCCGCCGCCTGCCGCGCCAACTTCATCGCATCATACGACACCCGCGACTTCTCCGCCTTGCATAACGCATACACCCCATGCCCCAAAATTATCTCCGCCTCCGGCATCCCCACCTGATGCACCGCCGTAAAGACGCTAGTCGCAAACGTCAGCGCCGAATTCCCAGCTATTCCCACATCCTCCGACGCAAAAATCACCATCCGCCGCGCGATAAACTTCGGATCCTCCCCCGCAATCAACATCCTCGCCAAATAATACAGCGCCGCCTCTACATCACTCCCCCGCATCGACTTGATAAACGCACTCGCCACATTATAATGCCCATCCCCCTTCTTATCATACTGCGGCAAAATCTTCTGCGTCGCCCGAGCAATCGCCTCTTCATCCACCTTCTCGCCTAGCCCCAGCGCCAGCTCCAAATTACTCAGCGCCACCCGCGCATCCCCCGCTGCCAAACTCGCCAAATACTCTATCGCCCCTTTCGTCACCCGCTTAGAAGCCTTCAAATCCTTCACCGCCCGCTTAATAATCGCAACCAAAGCCTCACGACTGAGAGCCTCCAGCACCACCACTCGCGACCGCGACAGTAGCGGCGCAATCACCTCAAACGACGGATTCTCCGTCGTCGCACCAATCAACGTTATCAACCCGCTCTCCACATGCGGCAACAGCGTATCCTGCTGTGCCTTATTCCACCGATGGATTTCATCCACAAACAACACCGTCCGCGTCTGCAAATTCCAGTTCTGCCTCGCCCGCTCCACCACCTCAACCAAATCTTTCTTCCCATTTGTCACCGCGCTAACTTCCACAAAATCCGCCCCAAATGACCTCGCCAATATCCTCGCCAGCGTTGTTTTCCCCACTCCCGGCGGCCCCCAAAAAATCAAATTCACCGGCACACCCTTTTTCGCCACCTCGGTCAGAATCTTCCCGTCGCCCACCACCAAATCCTGCCCAATCACATCTTCCAGCCTCATCGGCCTAGACTCCTCAGCCAGCGGTTTCCTTCCCATATCTGTCCTTATCTTACCATAAAACCCCCTAATCCTCGCCCAGACCACCCCTATCTATTGACTTTTCGTAGCATTTATGCTAAATTAACAGCATGGGTAGGTTCGCCAAATTAGTTGCGACCAAAAAGCCACGCATCTTAATTTGATTGGAACCTGCTACATCTTAATAAAGGAGGTTTTCTCTATGAAAGCCAAACATTTTGTTCTATCCCTGGTGGCGATAGCAATGTTGATAGCCACCCCCCTCCTCGCCGCCGCTAGCGAATCCGGCCAGGAAGAATACAAAACCCGTCGTCAGGCCATTGTCGAATTCGGCCGCCTGCTGGCCTTAGCCAACACTGACGACCCGATCCACGTCGTCACCACCCTCACCGACGAAGAGATCCTGCAATCCGCCCTCGACGCTCGACTCGCCGTCGGTGACGGCAGCGGCAATCTCCGCCTCGACGACCCGCTCACCCCGCATGAATACGTCCAGCTCTTTGTCAACTCCGTCATCCGCCTCTCCCCCCGCTCCGCTAACAGCCCGACGGCCGCCCTTCCCCAGAGCATCCGCGACGTAACCCCAACCTGGGCTCATCCGGCCTACGGTACCTTCTATAACCATCTGCTCAACACCTCCGAGACCCTAAGCGCCAGCGAAATCACGACTCTACTGGTCGAACTCGCCTCCCGCGCCTTTGTCCCGGCCGACGAAACCCTCTTCGGCTTCGTCACCAATTTTAACTCCCAATGAAGCCCTGGGCTCGCTCCAATCATCCACCCCGCGTTAAAAGCGCGGGGTTTTTCATGCCCAACGCCCTACCATCTCCCCTTACCACCTGATACAATATATATGTTATGCGCAAGAAGTTGAGGTTTGAAAGCGTCGTTACACTTGTTCGGAGCGAACTCCCGCCCCGCACTGTCGCCGTTTTTCTCGCCGCCTCCGCCCTCATCTCCGCTCTCCTCGGCATCTTCCGCGACCGCTGGCTCAACGCCATGTATTTCGACACCTACAAAGCCGGCCTCGACGCCTACACCGCCGCCTTCACCATCCCCGATTTCATGTTCAACCTCCTCATCGCCGGCGCCATCTCCGTCACCTTCATCCCCGTCTTCACCCAACGCCTCAAAACCGGCAACCAAAAATCCGCCTGGGAGCTCACCTCCTCCGTCATCAACCTCCTCGCCCTCGTCTCTCTCGCCGCCGCCGTTATCATTTTCATCTTCGCCGGCCCCATCGTCCGCTCCACCATCGGCCAAGGTTTCAACGCCACCACCCAAGCCCTCACCATCTCCCTCATGCGTGTCGTCACCGTCAACCTCTTCCTCTTCTCCATATCCGCCGTCGTCACCTCCGTCCAAAACTCCCTCGGCCGCTTCATCAACTTCGCCCTCGCCCCCATCATCTACAACATCTGCATCATCATCGGTATCCGCGTTTTCACCGGCGGCATCACCATTTTCGGCTTCGAGCTCTTTGACGGCGGCATCATGGGCGTCGCGCTCGGCGTCGTCCTTGGCGCCATCCTCCAGCTCGCCGTCGCCATGATCGGTCTCTTCGGCCTCGGCATGGATTACGAATTCAAAGTCTATTGGCGCAATCAAGGCCTCCGTAAAATCCTCCGCCTCATGCCCGCCCGCATCGCCGACCAAGGCCTCGACCAACTCTCCAGCGTCATCGTCAACACCTCCCTCGCCTCCTCCATGGCCAGCGGCACCGTCCGCTCACTCCAGCAAGCCTCCTCTCTCGCCGTCATGCCCGTCAACCTCATCGGCACCGCCATCTCCACCGCCTTCTTCCCTCAAATCGCCCAGTCCGCCGACGAAGAATCCCTCTTCCAAAAACGCCTCCTCGCCGCCATCCGCGGCATCCTTTGGGTCGCCATCCCCGTCGCCACCGTCGCCTTTTTCGCTCGCGGCTACGTCGTCAACTTCATCAAAAACGGCGGCGCCCCCCTCATCTCCGCCCTCCTCGGCATCCTCTGTGTCACCATCGTCAGTCGCTGCCTCTTCCAGATCGTCGTCCGCGGCTTCTACGCCCAACAAGACACCAAAACCCCCTTCATCATCTCCCTCATCTGCGTCACCACCACCATCCTCATGTCTCTCACCCTCGTTCTCGCTTTCGACTGGGGCGCCTACGGCCTCGCTTTCGCCACCGCCGCCGGCTCCCTCCTCGAGGTTCTCATCCTCTTAACCACCCTCGGCTTCCGCCACCCCGGCCTCTTCCCCGTCACCTTCCTCCGCGCCGTCATGCGCATGTTCGCCGCCGCCTTCTTCGCCGCCATCATCACCTATTCCATGGTTCGCTTCTTCCCTCTTCGCGCCACTGACGACAGCTTCTGGATCACCTTCCCCCGCTTCTCCCTCATCGCCGGCTCCGGCCTCCTCACCTACTTCATCGCCTGCTACTTCCTAAACCTCGACGACGTCAAACCTATCTTGAACCAAGCTAAACGAATCCTCTTCCGCAATGCCAAATAACCTCGCCGACCTGCCAAGCGAACCCGGCATCTATTTCCACAAAAACAAACGCGGTCAAATCATCTACATCGGCAAAGCCTCCAACCTCAAGCACCGCGTCAAAAGCTACTTCCAAAAAACCTCCTCCGACCCCAAAACCGCCGCCCTCCAAGCCGACATCGCCACCACCGAATGGCGCGTCACCCCCTCCGAAATCGACGCCCTCTTCCTCGAATCCGAAATGGTCAAGCGTTACAAACCCAAATACAACATTCTCCTCCAAGACGACAAATCCTCTAGCTTCATCCGCATCGACATGAAATCCGACGTCCCCACCGTCACCCTCACTCGCAACCCCATCGACGATCGAAGCGAATATTTCGGCCCCTATTATGGCACCACCGTCATCCGAAAAGCCCTCAAAATCCTCCGTCGCATCTGGCCCTTCTATGACCGCCCCTACAACGGCAAAAAGACCCTCTACACCGACCTATTTCTAACCCCCGGCCTCGAAGTCAACCGCGCCACTCCCGCCGACTACAAGCGCGACCTCCGCCGCCTCATCAAGTTCATCGAAGGCGACGGCGAAAAGCTCACCAAACAAATCTCCGCCGACATGGGAAAGGCCGCCCGAGACCACGATTTCGAACAAGCCGCCAAACTCAGAAACCAGCTCGCCCACCTTCGCGAACTCCAAACCAAAATCGTTTTCGGCGACCAACACAACATCGACCTCCAATCCGACCTCGCACTGAGAGAGCTCCAAAAACTCCTCCGCCTCCCCGAACCCCCCCGCCGCATCGAAGGCTTCGACATCTCTCATCAATCCGGCCAATACGTCGTAGCTTCCAACGTCGTTTTCCGAAACGGCGTCGCCTCCCGCGCCGACTACAAGAAGTTCAAAATCAGAGAAGACAAAAACGACGACTTCGCCGCCATGCGCGAAGTCATCACTCGCCGCCTCAAACATCTCGGCGACTGGGGCCGCCCCGACCTCATCCTCATCGACGGCGGCCTCGGCCAACTTTCCGCCGTCCACGACCTCCTCGAAGCCGCCAAAATCCCCTACGTCGGCCTCGCCAAAAAAGAAGAAACTATCATTCTCCCCACCTCCGAGGCATATCTACCCCATCCTACCACAAGTATAGCACACTCGTCAATAAAAGTCAAGAACTTACGCTTAGGTCGCAACTCCCATCTCTTAAAACTCCTCCAACGCATCCGCGACGAATCCCACCGTTTCGCCGTCAACTATCACACCGTCTTAAAACGTAAAGGCATGTTCAAATAACCTAAACCACCCACATCACCTAGCCCACATACTCCTTCACCGCCCCCACAACCTCCACATCCATCGCCCCTAGCTCCGCCACATCATCCTTTCCCGTCACCCGCGTAAACATCGCAATCTCCTTGCCCACCGCCGCCAAATAATTCTCCACTTTCTTCTCCGACGCTAGCTCACCCGGCGCCCCCATCGCAATCAACCCCGCCGTCGCCACCGCCACCGCGTCCGCCCCCAGAGCCAACGCCTTCGCCATCTCACTCGGCAGCCGAAACCCACCCGTCACTATCAAATCAATCTCCGCCTCCTGCTCACGAATATACTTCGCCGCACGCAAAACCGCATACAAAATCGGCACCCCCGCCGCATCCTTCAGCCCCACCGGCGCCGACCCCGTCGACCCGCCTCGCCCATCAATCGTCACAAAATCCGCATCCGCCGCAATTATCACCGCCAAATCTTTCTCAATATGATTCGCCGCAATCTTCACCCCAATCGGCCGCCCACCCGACTTCTCCCGTAGCTCCTCCACCAACTTCTTCAAGCCACCCTTCGCAAGCAACCTCTCAAACCGCGCCGGACTAATAATATCCTTGCCCATCGGCTTCCCCCGCATCTTCGCAATCTCTTCCGTCACTTTCGCCGCCGGCAAATGCCCACCCAACCCCGGTTTCGCCGCCTGCCCGATCTTTATCTCCACCGCATCCACCCGCTTCAGATTCTCATCCGTCACGCTATACATATTCGGCACATACTCAAAAATATACTTTCCTCCCGCCTGCGCCGCCTTGATCTCCGCCTCATAAATCCCCCCTTCTCCGCTACTCATCGCCGTCCCCACTGCCGCCGCACCTTTTGCCAGTGTCACCTTCGCCTCCCCCGTCAACGCCCCATAGCTCATATGCGAAATCGTCACCGGCATCGCCAGCTCCATCGGCCGCTTCGCCCGAGCTCCAATCACAGTTTTCAAATTAACTTTCGCATCATCCAGCAGCGGCGGCGTCGCCACCTGACCCGCCAACCACCACACATCATCCCAGCTCGGCAACGCCTTCACCGTCGGCCCCGCTCCCGCCGGCATCTCACCCGTACTCGCCAGCTCCATGATATATTGTTCCGAACCACCGAGCCCACCTCCCGAACCACCCCCAACCCCCGAACCACCACCCCCAGCTTCCGACGGAGCCGCGGCCCCCGCCACATCCTCCGCCATCAACTTAAACAACTCTTTCGGCGCGCCACAAACACACTTATAGTCCTCCGGCAAATCAGCAAACTTCACTCCTTTTTCCGCCTCATCATACACCCATCCGCACATTTCACACTTATAGCGCGCCATCATCTCCCCCTATTCCTACTTTTCTTTTCGCCTAGCTCGTACCAGAACCGTTAATAATTTTTCGCTTGTCGCTCAAAGTAACTCTGCGGATGGTCACACACCGGACACTTTTCCGGCGCATCAGTGGCCTCATGCTCGTAGCCGCAATTTCGACACAGCCAAACCACCGCCTTGCCTTCCTTAAAAACTTTTCCTTCCTTCACACTCTCCAGCAGCTTCTTATATCGCCCCTCGTGCTCCTTCTCAATCTTCCCGACCTGCTCCATCAAAAAGGCAATCTTCGTAAAGCCCTCTTCCTTCGCAGTCTTCGCAAACTCATCATACATCGAAGTCCACTCGTAATTCTCACCCGCCGCCGCGTCTTCCAAGTTTTCGATCGTCGATGGCACCTCGTCACTATGCATCAACTTGAACCAAATCTTGCTATGCGCCTCCTCATTTCGCGCCGTCTCCTCAAAAATCGCCGCAATCTGCTCATAGCCTTCCTGCCGTGCTTTTTTCGCGTAAAATCCATACTTGTTCTTCGCCTGGCTTTCACCCGCAAACGCCGTCTGCAAGTTCTCCCAAGTTTTGCTCTTTACTAATTCCGCCATAATTTACCTTTCCGCGCTTTCACGCACCTTTTACATTTACCTACCATGCAAATCTGTAATCCTTCGATCACAAACTTGTTCTGATCTGCAAACTTCACCAACTCTTCAAGCGGTATCTCAACTTCCACATCCAACAGTCGCCGGCACTCCGCGCAAAACGCGTGCTGATGCGCGTGCGCGAACCCATCATACCGGTCTACCCCGTCCGGCATCGGCAAGCGCAAAGCCTCCCCATCCTCCGCCAACTTGTTTAGCACTCGGTATACCGTCCCCAAGCTAATCGTCGGCTTCACCTTCTGCACCGCCATATAAACCTCCGCCGCGCTCGGATGATCCCGCCGCGACCGAATCTCATCCAAAATCATCTCCCGCTGCGCCGAGTATCGTATTTTTGCCGTCTTGCTTTCCGCATCACTATTAGTAATCATTCCTATTACTATCTTACACCTGCCCCCACGCCATGTCAAGACTTTTCTATAGCTTTCTCCTCCCCACCCCCTACGGGTAGACACAGCGGAGGGTAAAGCCGAAGTATTTAGGAGCTTGTACTATATGTGTGCCGGGATAAACTACTGTAGCGACTGCGGCTGAACCATGTGCCGTAATGTCAGACAATATAGATGGCGACCACCATATCCCCCATCCCTCAGCGCGAGCGCCGCTTCCCGGATGGAAATAGTCACTTGAGACAGTGGCGAAGGAGGAGAGACTTTATAAAGTCTCCTGCCTCTGTTATAGAGTCGGCTTTATAAAGTTCCGGCTTTCCTTCGCCACTGTCACTAATGGCTATTTCAGCCCTAGCAATGGTTCTATAGAACAGTCTCTGGTAGTACAGTTATGGGCAGCTACACTACTATCGGCCACCAGCCCAGCCCGCTCTCGTATAGATGGTTTGTCTGTTCAAGCGGGCGCAGATGGAAACCATAGCAAAAACCATGGTCGTCCCCTCCGCTGTGTCTACCCGTAGGGGGTGGGGAGGAGTAGATTTAGGGGTGGGGAGGATAGGGGAGAGATGGATAAAAAGTAAGTTTTTAACATGTTTTTGGGGGTTTTGCACCTCTGTTAGGCCTAAAGATAAGCGTAAAAACTATTGACTTTTAAGCGTGAGTGTGATACAATGGTAGTAGAGTGGGAAGTGTTCACCTATTCGTAACTTAAAGTTAGGTAAGTTCAACCACCTACAAAAACCGAAATGGAGGAGATTTCATGAACAATCTGTCAAGCAAACTGAGTAACCTGCTCTCCAAGGAGACCAGAAGCCGCGTTAATCGCGTGCTGGCGACCGCCGCTATTATCGGGCTAATGACCGGGATAGCCCTGACGGCTCTATTGCAGCCCCTGACCAAAAGGGCTTATGGCTACGGTGGTAGCACCTGGCAGAAGAGCCTCAACTGGCACATTTACGGTGTGGTCGGCTCTATCACCACGATGGTTTGGCTTTTCGCCATCGCCGTCATCCTCGTCTGCGTGGTCTTTTTCGCTCATCAAATGTTGGGCAAGAAGCGCTTGGGTATCGCCCTCGCGATAGACGTATTTGTAGCAAGTACCACAACCGCGATAGTGACCATAACCGGGGCTCTTTACAGCGTCGGCAGTGCCATGACTACCCTGGGCTACCTCTTCGATACTCGTCGTTTTTTCGACTACGATGTTACCATGTTGGCCGGAGCAATCGCCGCATGCGCAGCCATCACCGCTATCTCTTTGCTGGTAACGCCAAAACTTTTCCAAAAACTCGCGCCAATGAACTTATTTTAACTAACCCCCAAAGGATGCCCCTTCGGGGGTTTTCTATTTTCGGATATAGTAGAATAATTATATGAGCGGGGCGATGAGCAGGTCTAGAGGAGGCATGGGGAGGCTGATAATTCATTGTGATATGGATGCGTTTTATGCGGCGGTGGAGGCGAGGGATGATCCGAAGTTGGTGGGGAAGCCGCTGATTATCGGGGCGTTGCCGCATGAGAAGCGGGGGATTGTCTGTACTTGTAGCTATGAGGCGCGGAAGTTTGGGGTGCGGTCGGCGATGAGTATAAAGGAGGCGTATCGGTTGTGTCCCGGAGGGATTTATATGCATCCGAACTTTAAAAAATATGAGGCGGCGAGTAGGCAGATTCATGAGATATGGGGGAGTTATACGGACGTGGTGGAGTATGTGGCGTTGGATGAGGGGTTTTTGGATGTGAGCGGTTCAGCGCATTTATTTGGCGGGGCGACGGAGGTGGGGCGGGCGATAAAACGGCGGGTGAAAGAGGAGACGGGGCTGGCGTGCTCGGTGGGGGTGGGGTATTCGATGATGAGCGCGAAACTGGCGTGTGAGGAGAAGAAGCCGGATGGGTTTTATGAGATTATGACACCGGAGGCGCTTAGGGGGCTGATTGCCGATCGGAGTGTGCGGGTGATTTTTGGGGTGGGGGCGCAGACGGCATCGCAGCTCGGGCGGATGGGGATTGAAACGGTGCGGGATGTGTGTGAGAAAAGGCAGGCGGTGATGGACTATTTGGGAAATCATGGCAAGCAGGTGGTGGATTTGGCGGAGGGGAGAGACGAGCGAGAGGTGGCGCGGACGCCGAAATCACGTAGCCTAGGGAAAGAACATACGTTTAGTGAGGATGTGACTGATTTTGGTTATTTGAAGGACGTTTTGCTCTTGATTGCGAAAGAATTGGGGTTCGACGTCGGGATGCGCGGGATATTTTGTCGGACGGTGACGTTGAAAATCACCTATCATGATATGAAGAGGGTGACGCGGTCGATGACGGGGGAGGCGACGAATAGGGCGAGTGATATATATGGGGTGGCGGTGGCGATGTTGGAGGCGGTCGAGCGGCGGCCGGTGCGGCTACTGGGGGTTTCGCTAGGTGGGCTCGTGAAGGAACCAGTACGGCAGGCGGGGCTGTTTGACGTGGAGGAGAGGGCGCAATCGGAGAAATTGGCGGCGGCGATGGCGAAAGTGCAGAAGAAGTATGGGGTGGGGGCAATAAAAACCGGGGAGGAAGTGTTGGCGGAAAAGCGGGTGGGGCGGAGGCAGGAGAAATTGGGGAGCGGAGAGAAGTTGGGCAGTGAGGTGAATAAGAGGCGGTAGTGGTGCTTTAGTGGTATAATAGGCTTATGTTTAGGAAGTGGAAGGCGTCTGGGAGAGGGAAGGCGTTTGTGCAGGGGCAGGGTGGCCAGAAGAGGGAGCAAAGTCTGTGTGAGCAGCGGCTGAAGAAGCTGAGTTTGCTGCCCAAGCCGGAGTTGGTTGAGAAGTTTGATATAGAATTTGATAAGGAGACGAAGGGGCCGCTGGGCCTCGGCGCCAGGGCGGCGGAGAAAAAGCTGGAGAAAGTCGGCAGCAATGAGATTGTGGTCGGCAAGAAAGAGACGGCGGGGCATCGGTTGTTTGAGGCGGTGGTAAATCCGTTTAATGTGGTGCTCGCGATTATTGCGGTGGTGTCGGTTGTGACGGATTTGCTGACGGAGGGGGTGGTCGACTATCTGACGATTGGGATTATTGGGGTGATGATACTGGTGGCGAGCACGCTGTCGTTTGTGCAGGGGCAGAGGTCGCATGCGGCGGCGGCGAAACTGGCGTCGATGATTGCGAATACGGCTGGGGTGTATCGGGATGGGAAGCTGGTTGAGATCGATATGAGGGAGGTGGTGCCGGGGGACGTGGTGCGGCTGATGGCGGGGGATATGATTCCGGCGGATGTGAGGTTTTTGTCGACGAAAGATACGTTTATTGCGCAGGCGGCTCTGACGGGGGAGTCGGCGCCGGTGGAGAAGTTTGCTAATTCGCGGACGAAGGAGGCGGAATCGATCACGGATTTTCATAATATCGGGTTTATGGGGACGAATGTGGTGAGTGGGTCGGCGACGGCGGTGGTGCTTTTGACGGGGAACAATACGTATTTTGGGTCGATGGCGAAGTCGCTTGCGAATGATCGGGGGAAGAATAGTTTTGAGCGAGGGGTGTCGAGTGTGAGTAAGCTTTTGATCCGGATGATGCTGGTGATGGTGCCGCTGGTGTTTGTGGTGAATGGGTTTTTGAAGCAGGATTGGTCGGCGTCGCTGTTATTTGCGGTGTCGATCGCGGTGGGGCTGACGCCGGAGATGCTGCCGATGGTGCTATCGACGACGCTGGCGACCGGAGCGATGCGAATGAGTAAGAAAAAGGTGATTGTGAAGAACCTGGGGGCGATACAGGCGTTTGGGGAGATGGATATTCTCTGTACGGACAAGACCGGGACGCTGACCGAGGATAATATCACGATTGAGCGGTATTTGACGCCGGACAATAAGGATAGTGAAGAGGTGCTGAGATATGCGTTTTTGAATGCGAAATTGCAGTCGGGGCTGAAGAGTGAGATTGACGTGGCGGTGATTGCGCGGGGGGAGAAGAATAGGATTTCGGATGAGGGGGTGGTGGAGATTGATGAGATTCCGTTTGATTTTGCGCGGCGGCGGATGAGTGTGGTGGTGGAGGATAAAAACGGCAAGAAGATGTTGATTACTAAGGGCGCGGTCGAGGAGATGATCGATATTTCGGCGAAGATTGAGGTGGATGGGAGGGTGGTAGCGCTAGATGAAACGCAAGAGAAGCGAGCGATGGCGACCTATGATAAGCATAATAACGAGGGTCTAAGGATGCTGGCGGTGGCGATAAAGCCGCTGAAGACGCATGACGGAGAGAAGTTTGGGGTGGCGGATGAGGCGGAGATGACGTTGGTGGGGTTTATTGGGTTTTTTGACCCGCCGAAGGAGAGTGCGGCGGAGGCGGTGAAAGCGCTGAAGGCGAGCGGAGTGCACACGGTGGTGTTGACGGGGGATAGTTTGGGGGTGGCGAAACTGGTCTGTGATAAGGTGGGGATTAGTACGAAGCGGGCGCTGACGGGCAAGGACATTGATGCGATGGATGATGCGGCGCTGGTGGAGGCGGTGCGGGATTGTGAGCTATTTGCGAAGCTAAGCCCGGCCGAAAAAGAGCGGGTAGTGCGGGTGTTACAGGAGGCGGGGCATACGGTGGGGTATCTGGGTGACGGGATTAATGACGCGCCGCCGCTGCATCAGGCGGATGTGGGGATTAGCGTGGATACGGCGGTGGATATTTCGAAGGAAACGGCGAATATTATCTTGATGGAGAAGGATCTTTTGGTGCTGAACCACGGGGTGATTGAGGGGCGGCGGACGTTTGGGAATGTGTCGAAGTATATCAAGCTGACGGTGTCGTCGAACTTTGGGAATATGGTGGCGGTGATGGGGGCGTCGATTTTTTTGCCGTTTTTACCGATGTTGCCGATCCAGATTTTGGTGCAGAATCTGCTGTCTGACATATCGCAGGTGGGGATGCCGTTTGATAATGTGGACGAGGAATATCTAAAGAAGCCGCGGAAGTGGTCGCCGAAGTCGATTACGCGGTTTATGCTGGTGATGGGGCCGGTGTCGTCGATTTTTGATATTGGGACGTTTTTGATTTTGTGGTTTCTGCTGGGTTATAATTCGCCGGAAATGGCGGCGGCGTTCTGGGGTGGGTGGTTTATTATCGGCTGTTTGACGCAGATTTTGGTGACGCTGGTGGGGCGGACGGGCAAGGTGCCGTTTTTGCAGAGTCGTCCGAGTTGGCCGCTGCTGCTGACAACGCTGGTGGTGTCGGTGGCGGCGGTGGTGATTGCGTTTGGGCCGCTGGCGGAGGCGTTGCAAATGGAGACGGTGACGGTGGCGTTCTTGCCGTGGATTATCGTGATTTTGGTGGCGTATTTTGTGGCGGTGCAGATGGTGAAAGGTGTGTATAAGAAGGCATTTAGGGAGTGGATATAAGTCTGCTCGCTCAAGCTCGCGATGAATCGGCCAAAATTGCGATTTTGAGCCGATTCATGCCTGCGGCGTTCGCTGCGCTCACGGAGGCGGAATGATAGAAGGGTTGACACCCGCGCAGGTGAAGGCGGCGCTAGCGAAATACGGCGAGAACGCGTTTGCAAAAGAGAAGCCGCGGGCGTACAAGGTTCTGCTTAGGCAATTGTTTAACCCGATGAGCTTTATTTTGGTGTTTGCGGCGGGGCTGGCGCTCTACATGGGTGACGTGCCGAACGCGGGGGTGATCGCGGCGATTGTGGTATTAAACGCGTTGCTGGGATTCGTGCAGGAGTTTCGTTCGGAGAAGGCGGTGGAGCGGCTGTCGGATCTGATAAAGCGGCAGGCTTTGGTGGTGCGGGGCGGCAAACAGGCGATGGTCGACGTGGCGGAACTGGTGCCAGGTGACGTAGTGATTCTCAGGGGTGGAGATGTGGTGCCGGCGGACGTAAAGGTGATGGAGGCGACGGAGCTTTCGGTCAATGAATCGCAGCTGACGGGGGAGAGTGTGCCGATTACGAAGAGTCCGGACGCGAAGGATAAGAATGATCGGCTGTTGTTTGCCGGGAGTGTGGTGGAGCGGGGGGCGTGCAAGGGAGTAGTGTACGCGACGGGAAATCGGACGGAGCTTGGGAAGATCGCGGAGCTGTCGAAAAACACGAAAAAGGTGACGCCGTATCAGAAATCGCTGAATCAGTTTAGTTTTTCGATGCTGAGGTTGATTGGGGCGACGATTGTGCTGATGCTGGTGGCGCGGGCGGTGCATCCGAATACGACAAATAGCTTGGCGGACGTAATTCTGTTTATTATCGCGCTGGCGATGACGGTGGTGCCGGAGGCGTTGCCGATGATTACGACGGTTTCGCTGTCGAATGGGGCGCTCCGACTGGCGAAACATAAGGTGGTGGTGAAGCGGCTTTCGGCGATCGAGGATTTGGGGCGGGTGAATGTGCTCTGTACGGATAAAACCGGGACGCTGACGCAGGATAAATTGACGATTACGAACGTGGTGACGGAGCATGAGGCGCTGTTTCAGCGGCTGGCTTACGCGTCGATTAGCGGGCTGAAGGTTAGGGGTGGGAAGCAACATTATACGGCTTTTGATAAGGCGTTTATGGAGTATGTGCCGACCAAGGTGCAGGAGCAGGTGAAGGGGTGGGAGCAGGTGCAGACGCTGGGGTTTGATCCGGAGGCGAGGCGGCGACGGGTGGTGCTGGAAGATCCGAAAACCGGGCAGTTTTATCTGGTGGCGGTGGGGGCGATTGAGGCATTACTCGGGATTTCTAGGGGTAGGCATAGTTATGACAAGATAGTCGCGAAAACTTGCGAGCGGGGGACGAGGCAGATTGGGATCGCTTATAAAGCGGTGGATTTTGGGAAAGATTTTGATATCCTGAAGGAAGAGAAGGGGATGACTTTCTTGGGATTTGCGAATATGGTGGATCCGCTCAGGCCGACGGCGAAGGCAACGGTGGCGTTGGCGCATGAACTGGGGGTAACGGTAAAGATTTTGACGGGGGATAGCGTGGAGGAGGCGACGCATGTGGCGCTGGAAGTGGGGCTGATTCGGGAGGGGGATAGGGTGTATTTGGGAGCGGAGATCGAGAAAATGTCGCTGGCGGAGTTTGATAGGGCGATTACCGAGTGTAATTGTTTCGCGCGGGTGACACCGGAGCAGAAGTATCGGATTATTCAGCAGCTCCGGGAGAAAAACGTGGTCGGGTATCAGGGGGACGGGGTGAATGACGCGCCGTCGCTGAAGCTGGCGGACGCGTCGATAGCGGTGGCGGGGGCGACGGATGTGGCGAAGGATAGCGCGGATATTGTGCTACTAAAGAGTGATCTCGAGGTGATTATCAAGGGGATTCGCTATGGGCGGCGGATCTTTATCAATGTCAACAAGTATATCAAGCACGCGATGATCGGGAACTTGGGGAACTTCTTTTCTCTGGCGGTGTTTTATGTGGTTTGGGCGGCGGATCTGCCGATGTTGCCGATACAGCTCTTGATCGGGAACTTGATCCAGGATATGCCGCTGCTGACAATCTTTACGGATGGGGTGGACGAGGAGGAGGTGGACAAGCCGCTGGTGGCGAGCCAGGTTGCGAATCTGGTGCGGACGTCGATCGCGCTGGGGGCGTTTGTGGCGGTGTTTTATCTGGTGTTCTTTGTGCTGATGGGGACGGCGTCGACGCCGCTGACCAGGACGTATCTGTTTATCTTCTTCAACCTGACGCAACTGGCAGTGGTGCTGTCGGTGCGGCGCAAAGGGTTTTTCTGGCAGGGTGTTAGACCATCGTGGCAGTTGCTTTCAGTGTCGCTTCTGATGATGGTGGGGTCGGTGATTTTGACGTATATTGCGCCGGTGGCAGATTTCTTGGGTTTTGTGGCTTTGCCGGCGACGAGTTTGGTGATGATTGTTGCGACGTCGGCGCTGTTCTTTGTGCTGCTAGATACGGTAAAAGTCGGCTGGTATAGGTGGCGAGAGAGGCGAGCTGTAACAGGGGTGATGCGAAATAAAGTCACATAAAATCGTGCATAAGTATTGACTTTTGATACCTCTTGTGCTATAATGGATGGTAGACTGGGCAAATGTTCTTAACAGGCCCGTTTGGACTTTGAAATTATGCGAAAAACTGAACCACCCTATAAATCCCATATTTAGCCGAAAGGCGAACCCAGAGGAGGTTAAAAGCATGGAAGACAACCGGAAACACAGAAGTGGCAGAACAAGCGGCGAAAACAGCACAGCGCTGGTCAGGCTGCAACCGGAAACACCTGCAACAAATGGACAACGTGCAGCGGACGGAAACGTTCTTATGTTGTTCCCCGGCGCGACTATCGAAAGGCGAGAGCCCAAGACGGTTGCCAGGGAGAAGAAGGCCAAGTACGAGGGCAATTTTCCAATAGCACATATGTATCTCGAAAAGGTGGCACAACCCATCGCAAGAAAGCTGGAGCTGCACGGAAGGCGCAGTGGACCGTTGGCGTGGACGCTGACGTTTTTACTGTTGGTGCCGATGCTGGTCCTATTCCCGATGGACTTGTTGCTTATCTTGGCACAATTGGTTGGCTTGGGAGGATTAATCCTCTGGGCTGGCGCGGTGTTGCTGGGTCGCAACTTCCGGGACAACACCGCGAATACCGTGATGGCGACCGTGGCGGTGATGATGTTAGTGCTGGCGGGCGGAGTTTTCATCCACGCGAAGGTGCAGGATGCTAAATTTGCCGAGCAGATGGCGATTTGGGCCGCGGAAGACGCAGCGTATCAGGAGAGGATGGAGGAGATACTGGCATCAGCGCCGGTGTTTCGTCCACGACTCGAGGTCGCGGTGACGGAAGAAGCGGGTAGCCAACCAGAGGTGACAGGCGACGAGACGACAGGTAATGTTGGCTCAGAGCTGACAGTCCCGATGGGAGAGTCCGTGCAGTCTGACAAGTACGCAGTAGAGCCGACGGTGAGGTTTCGATTGCCGGATGAGGTGATCATCAACGGGGAACGGCTCAGTGCGGCTCAGGTACGCAACCTCAGAACGACACTGGAAGATTGGACACGAAGGGGTTATTGTTTGGACTTCGCGTCGTCGATGGGGTCGCAGAACTACGTTGAGGGTTCATTGTGGCCGATGCCCACACCCGGCCAAGACAACTATTGGGGGTGGTTCCAGATAAGGCAATATAACGGAGACCAGATGACCCAGAAGTATCGAGTGTTTCACAACAACTACGTTGACCGCGGCACGATCAGGGTGCAGAACGATTTCATCGATGACATGCTGCACGGAGTGAGCGTGAATGGGCGGCCGTTTGACTGGGCGAGAGCTTTGAGTTGGCACTGGGGACCGAACGAGAATAACTTGGGAGCTCTCCGAGACGACATGCTAGCGGCGCCGAATGCAGGTGAGATGGCGAGAATCTTCAATGAACGCTTCTTGGTCGGCAGTAACGGAGACCTGCGGGTGAGAGTGGCGAACGAGATTCGGGCGCTAATCATCGAAGTCGATGGTCAAAAGTAACTTCAGTTTTCGCATTTATAACAAAACCCCGCCGGGAACGGCGGGTTTTTGCTGTCTTTCGACACTAGGGTGAGGGCCCACTCCTCTGTGGGGGCTTTACCCCTCGACTTCGACGCCCATGGAACGGGCGGAGCCGGCGACGATCTTGACGGCTGCGTCGAGATCGTTGGCATTAAGCTGAGACATCTTGACCTGGGCGATCTCCTCGAGCTGGGCACGAGTGATCTTACCGACTTTGTCCATATTTGGCTTACCGGAACCTTTTTGGATTTTGATCTTTTCACGGATCATGTCGTCGACCGGCTGGCCGAGACAGTTCCAAGTGAAGGTTCGGTCTTCGTAAACCTGAATATGGACGATGACGTTTTTACCCTGGAAATCTTTTGTAGCCTCGTTGAAGGGGTTGATGAACTCCATCATGTTGAGGCCCCATTGGCCGAGGGTGCTACCGACTGGCGGACCAGCGGTGGCGCGGCCACCTGGGACGCGTAGTTTAAGATTGCCGATTATCTTTTTACCGGCCATAGATACTCCTTAATTTTGTGTGCGTAACTTTAGTATTGTAGCATAGGGAAGGGGAGAAAGCAACTAGGGTAGGGGATATCTTCCTCGTCTGCCCTCTGCTGCCTAATCATCCGCCACACACCGTACCGCCAGCCCAATAGAAGTATCGGCAGTTGCCGACGGGTTGACGCCCCAGGTATGACTGTATAGCCATATATACCAAGCACTCGTAGCGTCGGCAAGCGTCCCCGACCAGTAGTCGCCACCCTCGCCTTGATATTGGAAATAATCGTCCCAAACGCCGCTATACATGAACAGCGAATTAGTGAGCAAGCCACTGGTACTAGAAGTCGACCCACTATTTATGGCGTTATTTAACAGGGTCCATTCTCCTCCGGGCCCCCCGATTGGCAACCGCCAGCCTCCCGGACATATCGATATGTTCGCGTCGGGCAAGGGCGCTGCTGCGTTTGTACAAGCCGCCGTCCCCTGCTGATTGCCCATGGCTGCACACCAGTTATATAGATAGCCCAACTGACCGCCACCGGTCGTGCTGAGGCTGGGCGAAGTCGGATTGCTGGTCGGGTTCGCGCCTGGCGGTATCATGAAGAAAGCATCGGTAGAGCTCGCTGACTCGCTATTAGTGATAGCCCTCACATCCCCATAGGTATTAGTCCCTCCTCCTGCATACGCCAAGTTTGTCTCCATCCAACATAAATCCCCAACGTCCGCTCTCGTGTCCGGTATCTCTCTCACCCAATAGGTTCTGTTATCTCTTGCGTCTATCATCCACGTCCTGGTGGTCGGACACGAAAGCGTCCTGCCAATCTCCTGCATGATGTCACCGTTCTGAGCAGTCGGCAATGGCATGGCGTTTAAGCTGGCGGTTATCGTTACTGTCGCAACATAAGTCCCGACAGGGGTGGCAGCAGTCGGCCGGACACCAAACCTGATCGGCGTGTTCGCCTCTGCCGCTGTGCTAGGCGTATTATTAACCCTCTTGATTATGGTGTTTATCGTCGGCAAACCGGCATAACTATACGCTGTATCCGAGCCGATGTTATTAGCCGCACCACAAGAACCACCGTTCCCGAAGACCCCCGCTCCCGCACGCTGCATATAGATATTCGGAATGCAAAATCCCCATCGATCATTCGAGAGCACCGTCGGCGCTGCAATGGTCCCGCTATGCGCCAGTATACTATTCGACCCACTGACTAAATTAGCCGTCTCACTCCGCATGGTCAGCGTGTACCCCCACGGATTGTCCGTCGCGACATTGACATTGAGGCACGACGAATATATCTGGCCGTCCGGCGTCGGATTCATGGCTACTGCACCGCCACCGCTTGGTTGGGCCTGGCAGTTATCGGTGGCAAACTCCTCGCCCAGAGTCATCGTGAGGCTATATTGCAGGCTCACACCTACGCCAACGCTCCCGCCAACCGCCGCACTGATAGGTCGGAATAGAGAAGCCACCCAAGCCACCAGTGTTACAAACGCGCTAAACGCAACCACACACGCTAGTCCGTGCGCAAATAGCTTATAATGACCCCCCCCCCAGACGGTTGGAGAGGATGAACGAGAGACGGGACCTACCCATTAGAGCCTCCTGGTTTCATATAGAATAGTATAGCATGAGTAATATGGCGGTGGTGTAAAACATTAGCAATTTTTAAAGTCTGGGCTTTCTGCTAGAATCTGAGATTTACAGCAAAGGCAGTAAGCGACTTGCTGTCCACAGGTAACTGATATATAATAAAGCCAGGAAGGACCGCGTGAGTGCTAATTGCGAAAGCTAAGAGCCAGCTGACGAAAGGAGTATTCCTGTATAAAGATGAGCCCCGAAAGGGGTTTGTTTTGTGTTTTAATATCTGCCAACACCTTCTGGCGCTCTTCGTTCGCTACTGTAGAGACAGAGATTAGGTTGACTTTTTGAGGGAAGTGTGCTATACTGTAGTAGAATGGGGCGAGTTTTTGTTGACTTTGCCTGCTTGAATCTTGTGAAAGAGGTGATTATGTGGCGAATTATCTGTATATCTGGAGGTCGGTTAACGGGTTCTGCAAAGTGCAGTTGCACCCGGGTAGGCTGGAAAAACCAGGGCCTCCGCTCATTCCCGCTATACCGTGCGACCCGGCTATACCTGCTAACCGGAGGGATAGCAAAACGGACTTGTGCAAACCGAATTTGGTGTTTTATGGCTTTATCAGGGAGCATCCCGGGACGGTCTATGGCAATAACGGCACGTCGGATGGCGCGCGGATACCGGGCGGGTTCGCTAGTGCGGAGGATTTTCAGACGCTGGGCGGCGAACTGGTGGCCTGTGTGCAGTTCTTAGACAATACGAAAGGGTATATCGACACGGCGGGGAACCGTAAGACTGGCGACGCCTGGAAGTGGCCGAAACAGCCGCAAACTTAACGCGACCCAACCCGAGAGAGCCTCTCGATGCGAACCTCAAACCGCCCCGTAATGGGGCGGTTTAAACTTATTGGAGCTTTTTGACCTGGAGGACGTCGAGCTCGACTGGGGTTTCGCGGCCGAACATGCTGACGAGGACGGTGAGTTTGCCTTTGTCGCTGTCGATGGCGGAAATCATGCCGTCGAAGCCCTTGAAGGGGCCGTCGATGACGCTGACGACTTCGTTTTCCATGAAATTAGTGCTGTATTTTGGCTCGTCGACACCCATGCGCTTTTTGATTTTGGCGATTTCGGCGTTAGAGACAGGGGAGGGAACGGTGCCGGCGCCAACAAAGCCGGTGACTCCCTGGGTGTTCCTGACGACATACCAAGCTTCGTCGCCCATGGCCATTTCGACTAGGACGTAGCCTTGGAAGATCTTTTGGTCGACGATTTTGCGCTTGCCGTTTTTGATTTCGATGCGCTTTTCTTTGGGGACGAAGGCGTCAAAAACCTTGCCGCTGAGCTCTAGTGAGTTGATGCGCTGCTTGATGCTAGCGACTACTTTGTCTTCAAACCCAGAGGCGGTTGAAACCGCATACCAGGCGCGTTTTCCTTCGATTGCCATTGTATTCCTTTACCCTAATATCCTATTAAATAATGCGCTAAACAAGAAGTCGAGAGCCATGATGAGAAGGAGGAAGACGAAAGTGTAAGCGATGACCATGAAGGTCATTTTCCAGGTGGCGCGGCGGTTGGGGAAGCGGGTCTGGCGGAGCTCGGAAAAGGCGCCGGCGATGTAGCGGCCGAGGGCGGCGAAAGGTGTGAAAATGACGCGGAGGAAACCGCGCTTTGGCTTGGTGGACTTGGCTGGGGTTTTGGTGGTTTTCTTAGTAGTGGTCTTTTTAGCATCGGTCTTTTTGGCGTTAGTCTTCTTGTTGTCGACCTTTTTGGTGTCGGTGGCCTTGATGCGGATGACGGACGATGCGGCCTCGGTTGGCTGGTTCTTGCTCTGGACCTTAGCCTGGCTGGCTCGAGAAGTGGTCTTCGCGGATTTGCTGCTTTTGCTGCCTTTTCCACCAGATTTTTTCGTCTTTGCCATATCGCTCCTATTAAAAAGACCTCTCTAAGAGGCTTGTCAATATACTAGCACGTCAAACGGGGTGCGTCAAGGGGTAGCGTAGGCAATTATTATCGTGCGGTGGTCGTAGGTGCCGAGGTGGTCTCTGAACTCGCCGGCGCAGGTCATGAGGACGAGGCGAGAGCGGTCGGGACCAGGGGCGAGGAGGGCGGCGAGGTCGATTTGATGGTTGGGTAGGGTATAGTTCTCGTGGATGACATAGGTGTGGACGTTCCCGTCGGCGGTGTGGACTTGGATGAGTTGGCTGAGGGAGAGTTCGTGAAGGCGAGAAAAAACGCCAGGAGTGTGGCCGTTGATGAATGTGGTGCCGGGGGTGCCGGGAGGAGTGCTGCGGTGAAACCAGCCGGCGAGGTTTTGGTCGGCGGGGGTGTCGATTTGGAGGGTGTCGCCGACGAGACCGAGGGTAATGACTGGGGTGTCGAGCTGGATGGATGGGGTGGTGATGCGGACGGGGGTGTCGGGTGCGATGAAGAGGGCGGCGCTGGGGTGGAGGTCCTCCGTGCGGAAGATAGCGACGCTAAATATAGCGGCGGCGACCAACGTAAACGCAGCCAGACCACCAAATTTAGATCTCATATACATACTTGAATTATAGCGTAACCTTGATAAGGTAAGCAATAGCGGCTTGACAAAAAAGACAAAGTCGGAAAAAAGTCTTGCATAAGCCGGAGGAGATGGTTATAATATAGCTAGAAAAGAAAAAGTCTTGACGCCGTAGGGCGGATGTTGTATAATTTAATAAACTAAAGCTGCCATAGGCGAAATAAGGAGAGATTGAGTGGAAACATTCGGTAAGAATCGGGAAATTATCAAAACCGCGGTGACGGGCTCTCTGGCGACCATCGAACAGGAGCGCGAGAGGGAAATTGTCTCTCGAAGGCTGGGCCTCGGCGGCAAAAAACAGACGCTGGAACAGATTGGCACGGCGCTGGATATTACACGAGAGCGGGTGCGACAACTAGAGAAGTCGATTGTGATGCGACTGAAGATTAACGCGGAAGAGGGCAGAATCGCGCCACTGAACGTGGCGGAGAAGCTTTTGATTCGTACGTTGACTGAGATGGGGCGAGTAGCGAGACTGGATGACTTGGCGAGGACGCTGTTTGATAAGCCGACGATTGATGACGTGGCGGATTTGGCGTTCTTAAGCGTGATTTCGGCGCAACTGACGGATATTAAGGAGAGTGATACGTTCTACCGATCGATTGGGATTGCGGAATATGGTACAGCTAAGGAATATCAGGCGAAGGCGGATGAAATTATCAAGGTGATTGGCGCGAACAAGGAGCCGATGTCGGCGGATCAGCTGGATGAAAAGTTGGATTACCAGCATCCGTCGCATATTACGGCGGTGGCGAGTATATCGAAGAAGCTGGCGACGCTGAACGGCCTCTGGGGTCTGTCGAAGTGGCCGAGCGTGAACCCGAGGAATATTCGCGATAAGATTTTCGTGGTGCTGTCTGAGGCGGGAGAGCCGTTGCACTTTGATCAGATTGCGGAGAGGATTCTCTCGAGTTCGTTTAATCATAAAGTGGTGACGAAGCAGGCGATTCATAACGAACTGATAAAAGATGACCGATTTGTGCTGATTGGGCGGGGTATTTACGCGCTGGCGACCTGGGGCTACGAGAAGGGGACGGTGAGTGATATTATCGTGCGCTATCTGAAAGAACAGGGGACACCGATTGAGCGGGATAAGATTATTAATCATGTGCTGAGGCTACGTCAAGTGAAGGCGACGACGGTGCTTTTGAACCTGCAAAATCGCGAATTGTTTGCTAAGGTAGGTAAAAATCAGTATCAATTGGCACAAAAATAGGCTATACTTTATCTAAATGGTGGAGGTAATTTTAGGGATTATCGGCTGGCTAATGCGACCGATTGTTTGGATACCGATAACCATTCTGTTTTTGTGGCTCGCGCGGCGAAACTTCAAGAAAGCCAAAGAGGTAACCGGAACGGAGTGGGATAGCTTGTTGTTGCTGCTCGAGATACCGAAGACGAACGACAAGAAAGAGTTGGCGGCGGAGCAGCTGTTCGCGTCGCTTCATGGTATTTTGCGGGACGCGGAAGAGCTGAAGGTGAGCGGGGGAGCGCAAGAGTATCTGAGCTTTGAGGTGGCGAGCGTGTCGGGGAAGATTCAGTTTTATGTTTGGATGCCGCGGAACCTACGGAGCTTCGTGGAGGGGCAGATTTATTCGCAGTACCCGACGGTGCAGATTAGAGAGGCGCCGGAGGATTATACCGTGCGGCAGAAGGATCACGCAATGTCATGCGTGACGGAATTGGCTTTGATTGAGGACTCGGCGTTGCCGATTAAGACGTTTGATAACTTTGATGTGGATCCGCTGGCTGGGATCACGGGGACTTTGGCGAAGCTAGAGAAGACGAACGAGGAGCTGTGGATGCAGATTATCACGCGACCGATTTCGGATGACTGGCACAAGAAGTCGGACGAGTGGGTGAAGAAAGTAAAGGACGCGAAGAAACCGTTTACATTGGCGCGGCTTTTGGATTTGACTTGGCTGGCTGGGGTGATTTCGGCACTCTGGGCGCCGCCGGAGGTGGGGGAAGAGGAGAAGGGTAAGGAGCTGAGCGAGCGGGATAAGAGCCGGATCAAGGCGGCGGAAGAGAAAGCGACGGCGTTGGGCTACGAGGTGAAGATTCGGTTGGTTTATCTGGGGAACGACCGAGAGAGTGCGCGGCTAAATACACAGGCGCTGGTGGGGAGTTTTAAGCAGTTTAATACGATTTCCTATAATGGATTTAAGGCGCTGGCGTCGTCATTTGATCCGACGAGTGTGATGGCGTATCGAAATAGGGCGTTTTCTGATAGTGGGTTTACGCTGAATATTAAGGAGTTGGCGAGCGTGTATCACCTGCCGAATACCAGCGTGGAGACGCCGAACGTGGTCTGGGCGCTGACGAAGACAGCGGAGCCGCCAAGTAAATTGCCGATGCCAACCGGAGACAAAGCGATTGATGAGAATATTAGCGTGTTTGGGCTGACGAACTTTCGAGGGATCAACCATCAGTTCGGGATGCTGCGGCGTGATCGGTCGAGACATGTTTATATTATTGGTCAAACCGGCGCTGGTAAGTCGGGGTTGCTCGAGCTGTTCGCGCTGTCGGACATATTTCACGACCAGGGATATGCGATTATTGACCCGCACGGCGACTTTGCGATAAATAACTTGAAGTTTATCCCGCCGGATCGAGTGAAAGATGTGATTTATTTCAACCCGGCGGACCGGGCGTTTCCGGTGGCGTTTAACCCGCTGGAGATTACGGATGAGAATCGTAAGCCGAATGTTGCCTCTGAAGTGATTGGGGTGTTGAAGCGGATGTTTGGTGACTCTTGGGGGCCGAGGTTGGAGCATATTCTACGGAATACATTACTGGCGCTGCTGGATCGGCCGGAGACGACGATGTTGGATATTTCGCGGATGTTGACGGATGCGAGATTCCGCAAGGAGACGCTGGACTACTGTAAGGACGTGACGGTGTTGCAGTTTTGGAAGCAGGAGTTTGGTAGTTGGGCGGAAAAGCAGGTGACGGAGAGCGTGGCGCCGGTGCTGAACAAGGTGGGGGCGTTTACGGCGAACCCGATTATTAGGAATATAGTAGGGCAGCCGAAGAGCTCGTTTGACGTGCGGCAGATTATGGATGAGGGGAAGATTTTGGTGGTGAACTTGTCGAAAGGGTTGATCGGTGAGGATAATGCGGGGATTTTGGGGGCGTTTTTGGTGACGAAGATCCAGCTGGCGGCGATGAGTCGGTCGGACATCGAAAGAGTTGAGGATCGGCGGCCGTTTTACCTGTATGTGGACGAGTTTCAGAACTTTGCGACAGATTCGTTTGCGGTGATTTTGAGTGAGGCGCGGAAATATGGGCTGAATCTGACGGTGGCGAACCAGTATATCTCCCAGATGACTGACTCTGTTAGAAATGCGGTGTTTGGTAACGTGGGGACGATGATTAGCTTTCGGGTGAGCGGTGATGATGCGCCGACGCTGGCGAAACAGTTTACGCCGGAGTTTGATGATCAGGATCTGCTGCAGATGGCGAACCGGAGTTTTATCATCAATATGATTATCGGGGGTGAGAAGGCGAGGGCGTTTAGCGCGACGACGCTGTCGATACCGGACGCGCCGACGGGGGATAACTTTAATAAGATTATTGAGAACTCACGAGCGATGTACGCGCGGCCGCGGGCAGAGGTGGAGAAGGAGATTGAGGATTATATCAAGGGGGCGGAGACTTACATGGAGGACCTGCGAGATGAAAACCGAACAAAATCCGAACGGGCTGAGGCAGAGCAAGCTACCTGGGTAAAATCGACTAAAACTAAGTTTGCGTTTAAGCCGACTGAGGCGGAAAGGCCGGAGAAAAAGCCGTACAAGCCGACGCCGCAAGCGGAGTTTAAGAAAATGAAATTGAGCCCGAATGCGGTGAAAAATGGCGAAAAAACGTCGGGGCTTAAGGGGCTTAAGGATTTGCTGGGTAAGAAATCGCTTGGTGAGCGAGCGGCGGAGGCTGAGGAGCGCCTGAAAAAGGCTGATTATGAAGCCGGAGCTGCGGAACTTGGTGAGCCAGAACCGTCGGGCGGCAACTCGTCGCGCGACGACGAAATGGACGGGAAGAAGCGGCCGGGTAGGTTTGAGAAATAATTAAGCGCATTGGCGGTAGGGCGCGCGAGAGTGTGAGAAAGCGGTGTGTGGACATATTAAGCGTAAGCTTAGTGGGATTTAGGACCTTAGGACGATAGAGTAATCGTCTTGGTGGTGAATGCATAACGTCGCACAATGTATAGTTTTCTACCAATAAGCAACCAAATTATTAACTTTATAAGGAATTTTTAAAATGAATGATAATAAACTAACTCCAGTCGTTGAGATTATCACTGGCACAAATAAGGAAACCGGAAAACAGTGGAGCGGCTTTAAATTAAAAATTGGCCTCTACGAGGGTTTGTTCTTTCCGAAGCCGATTGAGGCAATGTATATCAAAAACGGTTTGGGATTGAAGGATGACCAAAAATAAAAATGAGTCCCGCGACTCGCGACTTGCTCGTAACCTTGTGCGTGTGCTTACTGATGTTAAGCATACTCTTGGGGGTGATGTTGTTCGCTCTACGCTACATAAACGCCCCCACTTAAAATTACTATTGCATAAGCAATTTGAACATGATATTCTGGAGATTGAAGCGTCGTTATACGACAATCAAAACTAATCCAAGGATTTAATCATGTTTGATCCAGCAGCACTAACATCTGCCTTGAGCCTTACGGCTTTTGCTAATGTTATCGAAAGCTTCTTGCCGATTATCGGCGTTGCGGTTCTCGTAGGCTTTATGTTCTACGTTACTCGTTGGGCTATCGGTCTCTTCCGAGGCATCTAGCCAGGAGCGGGGCGGGGCGGTTTCGGCCGACCCCGCCCAGCGAACTATTAACTAAGGAATTATTGAATGGAATTATTTGGACAGGCGATTATTGACCTTATTGTTTGGTTTTTGACTCCTTTTGCTTTTATCGTCGTCGTAAACTGGGTTACATCCCTGTTTAGGAGGGACTAAGTGATATGGGTTGCTTCACGATTACTTCGGCAACTCAGGCGTTTGAGTTTCCTACTCTTACCTGCACGCCTGGGCAGGTCGTTCCGCCTCATACTAACGCTCGTCGGGATACTTGGACTCTTGTTGATGGTCGTTGGTATCGCACAGCCACTACTACGATTTCTTCGAATGCACCCACAGCGCTCGTTTCTGCGGAACTCCCTGACCCTACCACGGATTTACACACCCGTGACATTATTCTCCCAGCTACACTTTGTGTCCTCGCCCTCTTTTGGATTATCATGCGAATGTTTGAAAGGGTTAGACGATGAAAAAACGATTGCCTGATTATAAGCGTATTTGGCCCCCTGCGCCTAAACCCTCCCGACCTAAGAAGTTACAGCCAGTTCGTCTCGCCTATATCTATAAATCCGTTCCTGTCTCCTATCTGGGCGATGAATTATTCCAGGTAAAGTTAGGATTAGTCGAATGAAAAAGAGGGTTCTTTACGCTTTTTGTTCCCTCTTTTTTGGTATTGTGGGAGCGATCTCTCTCTCCCACAATGCCTCCGCCACCCAATACAACCTTGACCATCCTATTGTCTTCCATTATGGCACCGGCTCTGGCCCTCTTCCCCAACCCAGTTGCACTAGTCTTTCTACTTTTTCTGTGGGGCCCGGCCATCTTATGTTTAGGTCTGCTATGGAGAACTCTCATCATTACCATTGCCTCTCCTTCGTAGACGCCGCCGTAATGTTTGGCACTACTATCCAGCCCCCTCCTTCCGGTTTCCTCCGTATTACTTTCCGCCTCAATTTTGAGGGTTCCCATAATGGCGCTATTGCCTGTCAAGCCTCCGATCTCCGCTTTTTCAATCGCTGTCTTACTGAAGGTAGTCCGACCAACTCTGTCGTCCCTTACACAATTGATTTCCCCGGGAACGCTATCGGCTCCACCTTTTGGCTAAATGGGACGTCCCCGGTTTCCGCGCTTCGTACAGGATTTTCTATCACCGGTACCGAACTACAACCGGGACTCTCCCAGTATTCTTTCTATGGCGTCCTCGAAACAGAAACCCCCCTGTCTTCTCTCTCTATGGCGACGAACTACCAAAAGATATTTTCCAAACAAGGAGGGTACATTGCGAACTGGGATGTCTACTGGTCCGGCGGCGTAGTTAATGTGGAGCAAGTATCTTCCAATGGTGACGTCTTGGGCCGCCTTGATATTATTTCAGACCAGCTTTCTTCTATTGAGTCCTCCATTCAGGATACTAACGATCTTCTCCGTGAGGCGGAGGAGAATAGACAACGTGAGAGAGAAGAGGAGCAGCAGATGGGTGATGACGCCGCCGACGGTGGTAATGGTATATTCAGTTTGCTTTCAGGACTTAGTATTCTTAACCCCTTCGGCGCTTTTTTTGACTTTACTGATGGATGCCGTGACATTTCGGGTCTTGGCAATTTCCTCAGTCTCTCCCCAGAGAATCATACAATTTGCCCGTTTTTCCCCGCCTCCGTTCGCAACGTTGTTAGTCCCATTGTCGGCGTTTTTACTATTGTTTTGGTCTTCACTTTCGCTTGGTCAATTTTAGGTGCTGATTCCAGCAAGATGAGTAAGGTATAACGTGGGTGAAATGATTAAATATACCATCAAGGTCGCCCTTGCTATTCTTGGCGTGACTGCCTTTGTCGTCGCGCTGGTGACGTTCTTCAATCTTATTACCAATATCTCATTTGTTGGCGTTATCGCGGATGTTTTGACCGTTATTGGTGCATTCATGCCGTGGCACCCCTCTTCTTGGAATGCCCTGATGTTTGCTATCACCGCCGCCATTACTGTCCGTGTCGCTATGTTCGTCTGGCGAGTTCTCAACATTTTTAATGCACAAACTTAAGGAGGTAAAATGAAACAGCAATCAGTGGTCATGCTTGACCCTATCCGCCAAAATCCCGGGCGAGAAGATGGTCTTTTGGGTAAATTGCTCAAAACCCGGTGGGCCGGCGGTGACAAAATCACCAACAACTATCCATTTGGTCTCTACATTTTTTGTGGAGGGCAGGGCAGTGGTAAAACAGTCTCCGCTATATGGTATATGGAACGCCTACGGGCACAGTATGGTAAAAAAGGTTATAATGTGCGGGTCTGGTCTAATACGCCCTTAAATGGCCTGGAATACACGTCTACGGACTTTCGTAATGTTTACGACACCATTTACAACATCCCCGAAACTAATGAGGACATTAACATTTTCATTCTTGATGAGCTTCAGGTCTATTTCCCCCGGGAGACTAAAAACAAAGATAAGCAGCTCTTGATTTCCCAATTCCTTGACATCATGGGTCAACTTCGCAAGCGCCGTGTTTTCATCCTTGGCGTTGCTCAGATATTCGGACGCGTCGACAAATCTTTTCGCGAGCAGGCATTATACATGATCGACTGCGAGAAAAATCTCTTCAAGACGAAGCTCATCAACTATTTTATCCCCGCCGAAAATATCCTTTGCGACGACCTTGGTCGTTGGTCGGGCAAGAGTAGGGTGATCTACCGTCACGGCCTCCCCAAGACGAAATTTAATACGAGATTCATCGTGAGGGCAGAGGAAACGAAGTTTCCTCGTCTTGAGGTGGAGCCCGCCCCTTCCCCTTTAAAAGGTTTGGAGCAGGAGACCTTGACCCCACATTCGATGGGGTCAGTCTCTGGCCATAAGCAGATTTCTATTGATTATCGTCCAACTTATGCTAGGATTGAGTTATGAATATGTTGGCGTGGAGCAACCCTACTATGGATAGGTTTTTTGAGATTCTTTATTATGGTGGATTTGAAGAGACATTTTGGTTTTGCATTTGGTTTGCTCTCATTCTTTCATTTCTGATTTCTCCTGTCTTTGTTGTTTTTCATTTGCGCAATAAGCCAGAGGAGGTCAATGATGTGTAATTATACCAAAGAAGAATACGAGGCGGCTAAGTCTAAAAAGCGTCCCTCCGTGCATGACCAGACGATCATCCGTGTTTATGAGCGTTATATGGCCAATGAGGGCAAATACTCCTTCCAAAGCCAGGCGCAAAACTTTCGTACTCGTCTTTACACTCTTTCTATTTCCCATCTTGCTACCGCTAAACGCCTCATTAGTGCCATTGAAGAAATGCAACCGCCAAAATACGCCTATATTCTCCATGACAAAGACCGTGAACAAGGCGATCTTATCCCTCCGCACTATCATTTCTACTTGGAGTTTGATAACCCCATCTACGTCAACTCCCTTGCCAGACAACTAGACATCCCCGCCAACATGATTCAGAAGATTATCTCTAAAAGAGGCATCCTTTCCTACCTAGTTCACGATAACCAACCCGAAAAATACCAATACGAATTAACAGATGTCACCGCTAACTTCGACCTCCCCAAGGAAACCGAATACGCTCAAAAGCAACGTAAATTAGAGTTTTTTGACGACGCCTGTGACTACCACGCCGGTGTGATGTCCCATAA
Organism: Candidatus Saccharimonadota bacterium; assembly: GCA_009777315.1. Classification (GTDB taxonomy): domain Bacteria; phylum Patescibacteriota; class Saccharimonadia; order Saccharimonadales; family Saccharimonadaceae; genus WRMD01. The sequence goes on along the minus strand of WRMD01000007.1, from coordinate 2,528 downwards.
GGATTTTGTAAATAAGTGGCAATATACATTGTGCGACATACCTTTCTTCCAACAGATGTGGGGGAGGGTATGACACTGGTTTTACGGCACGGACAAGCTCACGTGCCGTACAGAGGTGATTAAGTCATGGTAACTCCCTCCTTTGTGTCAGCGTCTGTCCGCCATATTTAAGCGAAGCAGAGGTAGATGACATACGGAAGAGGGTTGAATAGGATATGTCGCACAATGTATATTTTACGACGTCCTTAGGGAGGGGTTGACTTTATGGCCGGTATTATTGTCTGTTCGTCTATTTGTCGATCTCTAGCTTTTATTTTGGTTTTGTCGTCCCACCTACTTCGCCCTAGCCTGTCCTGCTGGGAAGCGGCGGGGAGGTATTAGGCACCCTACTGAGGCTAAAACGCGATTTAGTGAACCGAACAAAAACCGAACGATTTGCGCCCGAGAGAAGAGGGGGTGGCCGGTAGACCGAAGAGCTGGGAGGGGGTAAGAAGGGGTTAGCGATAGATGGCGCGGCCGGCGGTACGGAGGTCGACATAGTCATTAGCCTCCATGTCGCCGTCTTGGATGCGGCGATAGACAACATTAACGTCCGTCACCTGCCCCGAGGCTGGGCGGTCAAGCGAAAGGCGCCAGGTTAGGTCGCTGCCGGTTAGGTAGAGGTTGAATTCGCGGATTTTGCCGGCTGGGAGGACGGCACGCTCGACGGTGATGCCGTGCGTGGCGAGATCCGTGACAACCTCACTGATGAGGGCTTGGGAGGTCCCGGAGAGCTGGTCGGTGACATCCCAACCAAGCTCGTCAAAAACTATGATGTCGGCCTCGGGGGGGCGCCAAAAGGCTTCTTCGTCGAAAGTGAGGTTTTGAATCCAGGGGAAAATCAGATACCCTAGCCCGCCAATGATGCCGAAGGTGATAAGCCACTGAAGGACTTTAAGCGCCCTCCCCCGCTTCGAATGTTTGCGCACTGCCCTATCCCGCTGGACTGCCTCTTGTGGCGGCTTGGTGTTGCTGCGGCTAAACACCCTACTCTCCTCTCTTTGCCTTGGTTTTGGTGTTCGGTTTTTGTTCGGTCACCTGCCCTATTAGCTTGGCAATCTTTTGGCTAGCGTCGGTGACGCTAAGCTCGCCGATGTTTCTGGCGAGACGGCGCCGATGGGCGGAATTATTGAGGAGCCGGAGCGCGGCGGGCTGGAGATCAGTGTCGATTTGCTCTTCCGGGATGACGACGGCGGCATCAGCGGCGGCAAGGCGAGCGGCGTTGCTGGTCTGGTGACCGCCGGGAAGGACGTCTTTGGGTACGATGATGGTAGGTTTGCCGAGGATGGCAAGCTCGGTGAGCGTGGTAGCGCCGGCACGGGCGATAACGACGTCCGCGAGGCGGAGAAGTTCGGGCAGGCCCTGCTCCAGTGATAGGCTGGAGAGCGTGATGTGCTTCTTGCCGAACTCGGGGTGGGCGTTAGGGCCGGCGAGGATGACCGTTTGGGCGGGAAGCTTGAATGAGGAAGCGACTTGGTTGAGGTGGCGGGCGCCGAGCGAACCGCCGACCACGACGACGAGGGGGCCGGCGAGGATTTTTAGTTCGGGGACGACTTCGAGAAGGCGTTTTTTGGCTTTGGTATCGCTCATGAGACGAGCTTGTTCCCAACTGCTAGCGACCGGGATGCCAACCACCCGAGACAACCTACGGTTTTCTCGGCGCTCGGTCGGCGAAGCCGAGCCTGAAGGCCTAGCCTCGCTGCTCTTTCCCTCTTGGGGCAGACCTAACGCAATGACGGCGGCGTAGCGGGAGAGGACTTTGTTGGTGAGGCCCATGTGGGTGTCGGATTCGTGGATGATGAAGGGGATGCGGAGAGCGGCGGCGGCGAGGCCGACCGGGAGGCTGACGAAGCCGCCCTTTAGAAAAATGGCGTTGGGGCGCCAGAAAAGGAGGCGGAAGAAGCTTTGGACGAAGCCGGCGGCGAGAAGGAAGAGGTCGCGGAAGTTGCGGAGGCGGTCTTTCCAGGGGATGAAGCGTTTGCCGCCCTGCTGGTAGCGGCGGTATTTGCCGGAGAGAACTTTTTGGACGGACGAAAAGCCCGCGACGGATTGCCCTTTTGTGGCTTCTTTGTCTGTCCAGAGCCGCATCTCGGCTTGCGGATGGAGCTTTTTAAACGAAGCGGCGACGGCTAGCAGCGGAGTTAGGTGGCCGCCGCTACCACCGCCGACGAGGAGGATTTTCATAACCATATTATACATCAAAATAACACACCAGATAAGTCTCTAGCGAAAGGCTCGTCGAGGCACAATATTACCGCCGCTCGACGGGTTCACTACCGTTCGGTGGACACTTCCCTCAATCCCGTCGTTACGGGTTTCGGTCGTTCAACTCCTCCCCGTTGGTCGGAGAAGCCACCTCAGGTAGTGATTCCCGCACGCGGCTTAATTAGTCTCTCTCGCTGGGACGTCTTCATGAAATTGTACCTTGATACGGCTTTCGCGTACAACTCCTAGCTATTTTGATGCTAACTCCCCAACCTAACTATATC
>WRMD01000006.1 GCA_009777315.1 Candidatus Saccharimonadota bacterium | reverse complement strand
ATGAAGACGTCTCGGAGGTTGGCAAACCGAGAGTCAGACGCGCTTCACCTATGGCGATAGGATGAAGCGACGTCGAGTCTGAATGAAATTAGTACCTTGGTGAGGGTTTTGCGCCAGAAGTACCTAACTATTTTGATACTATGCTCACATCTCATCTTGACTCTCAAATACACACCGCGTAAGATATAGACATCCTGGAGGTATAAAATGGCAAAATCCTACGCGCGATTCGTCTGCCAAGAATGCGGCTTCAGCTCGGCCAAATGGTCCGGGCAGTGCTCCCACTGCGGCGAATGGAACACCATGCTCGAGCAAGAACCCGAGGTCGAGTCCAAAACCCTCCTCAAAAAAGCCTCTAGCTCCGGCCGCGTCATCGAAGCCACCGCCCTCTCCGACGTCGAAACCGACGAAAAAGAAACCCGCCTGAGAACCGGCTTCCCCGAGTTCGACCTTGTCCTCGGCGGCGGCATCCTCGGCGGCTCCGTCTCCCTCCTCGCTGGCCAACCCGGCATCGGCAAATCCACCCTCCTCCTCCAAGTCGCCGAATCCATCGCCCAATCCTGCTCCGTCCTCTACGTCTCCGGCGAAGAATCCGCCGCCCAAGTCAAACTTCGCGCCATGCGCCTCTTCCAACCCAAAGTCGACATCAAACGCTCCCTCGTCACCCACCTCGATTTCGCCGCCTCCACCTCTGCTAACGACATCTCCCAAACCATCCTCGACGGCAAATACCAATTCGTCATCGTCGACTCCATCCAAACCCTCTCCCTCGACGAAATCTCCTCCGCCCCCGGCACCCCCAGCCAAGTCACCAACTCCGGCAACGTCCTCATCCGCGCCGCCAAAGCCACCGGCGCCGCCGTCATGATTGTCGGCCACGTCACCAAAGAAGGCATGCTCGCCGGTCCCAAAATGCTCGAGCACATGGTCGACGTCGTCTTAAACTTCGAAGGCGACCGCTACGGCGGCTTCAAAACCATCCGCGCCGTCAAAAACCGCTTCGGCGGCACCAACGAAGTCGCTATCTTTGAAATGGGCGAGCTCGGCCTCCAAGAAGTCGAAAACCCCTCCGCCGCCCTCCTCGCCGAGCGCCAAAACGTCGACGGCTCCGTCATCTTTTGCGGCATCGAAGGCACCCGCCCCCTCCTCATCGAGATCCAAGCCCTCGTCAGCCAAACCATCTTCGGCTACCCTAAGCGCACCGCCTCCGGCTTTGACCTCAACCGCCTCAATCTCCTCATCGCCGTCCTCGAAAAACGCACCAAACTCCGCCTCTCCGACAAAGACATCTTCGTCAACGTCGTCGGTGGCCTCCGCCTCGCCGACGCCGCCGCCGATCTCGCTGTCTGCATGGCTATCGCCTCCGCTGCCGCCGGCAAACGCCTCGATGACGAAACCGTCGTCTTCGGTGAAGTCGGCCTCGGTGGCGAAATCCGTTCCGCCCGCGCCGCCCCTGGCCGCATCGCCGAAGCTGAAAAGCTCGGCTTTTCCCGCATTATCGCCCCTCGCACCGTCAAACACCCCAAAGTCACCCCCGCCACCAACCTTCGCCACGTCCTATCAGATTACATGAAATCGTAGACCATGGAAAATCTTTATAATCAAGTCTATGCAACCAGAGTTAAACCGTTTATACTTTATGTAAACATAAGCAAGAGAGGGAGTTGATAGAATGGCGCAAGCTGGGCGACTAACAAGGGAAGATTTGGCTGCATTGATGGGTGGTCCAACCCGACCTCACCCCGCATCACGACCCGCCTCTCGCAACGTCGTCAGCACTTCGGGCGTCATCCGACCCGCTGTCCGCCCTCGCCCCTCGCAATCATCCCGTCCGGTAGCCCGACCTGTTCAAGCGCCGACATCTCGCCCACAAAGTGCCCGGTCGACCACAACCTCCGTCCGACCGCAAGGCCTTCGGCCCACGTCACGCCCACTCCGCCCCGGCATGCGGCCTGCGTCACGACCCCGACCAAGCTCCCCCAATTTCTCCCGCACTAACCCTGACCTTCTAGCCGCCCTCAACGAAGAACTTTCCCTCGCCCCACCAGCTGCCAAATCCCCGCTCACCGAACGCGTCAAGAAATCCTCTAAAAAAGCGTCCGTCAAGCGCAACGGCAAGTCACGCCTCGACAAAAAACTCCGCCACAAGCTAGTCGGCCTGCTCAGTCTCACCATCCTCTCTGCCTCTGTTCTCGGTTACCTCGTCTACCTCAACCTCCCTGACATCTCCGCCCGCGTATCAGCTATCGCCGTCGGTATCGACACCACCCTACCCAGCTACATCCCGAACGGCTATCGCCTCGAAGGCCTCCCTTCGGTTCAAGACGGTCGTGTTGTCTTTAATTTCACCAGCAACAATGACCGCTATACTATCACTAAGGAACGCTCCTCCCTGTCTACTGAATCTCTCGGCGACACCATCATTAGCGAACGCTGGCCCGACGCCACTACCAGCAACGAACGCGGCCTCACTATCTACATCAATGGCCACGATGCCAAATGGGTTCACAATGGCGTTCTCTTCACTGTCTCCGGATCCCAGCAGCTCACCGCCCGCCAGATTCACAATCTCGCCGTCTCCATGCAATAAGCTAAGCGCCCCAGCAACACCCTAGACTCAAGTATAAGTGAGGTGTTAGTGAGGTGTTGCGTTTTAGGCATTAGTGTGATAGTCTAAGGCCAGAACCGTTATTATTTCCTAAAAAATTATTAACCTAGAGAGAAGGTAAACATAAAAAGTGAAGTTTAAGCGATGGATTAAAGGTTTAGGAATACTGTTAGCCGTAACGGCGGTGGCCAGCGGCGTCGCTGTTTTCCTAATCAACCGCCCTGCCGACGCCCACCGCGACACCTTCAACCCTAACTTCATCATCTCTGATGATATGTTCTTCACCTCCGGCACGATGACGGTCGCCGAAATCCAAGACTTTCTCAACCGCCAGGGCGCCAACTGCACCGGTGATTTCTGCCTCCGCACCCTCCGCCTCGATGTCCCGGATCGCCCGGCTGATGAGTTCTGCCCTCGACCCTTTGTCGGCGGCAACCTCTCCGCCGCCGAAATCCTCTACCGCACATCTGAAGCCTGCAACGTCAACGTCCAAGTCCTCCTCGTCGTCATGCAAAAAGAGCGCTCCCTCGTCGCCCACCGTAACCCCACTGCCACCGACCTCCGCATGGCTATGGGCTATGGCTGCCCCGATTTCCTCCCCTGCAACGGCGAATTCGCCAACTTCGCCAGCCAAATCTACTTTGGCTCCCGTCAATTCCAACTCTACCGCCTTTCCCCCGGCTGGCAGTGGCGCCGAAATCAAATCGGCGTCCCTAGCACTTGGAGTCATAGCCCTCGCGCCGGCTGCGGCTCCCAAACCATCACCATCGCCAACCAAGCCACCCTCGGTCTCTACATCTATACCCCCTACGTCCCTAACGCCAACGCCATCGCCGGCGTTTCTCATGCGGTCGACCCTTGTGCCGACGGCAACGGTCAGGTCCTCTTCTGGGTCATCTTCAACAACTGGTTCGGTAGCCCGCTTAGCAACGAAGGCACCATCGCTATCCAAGCTCGCGAAAATGCCGTCGGTCTCTCCGCCCTCGGCGCTCGCTCTGGCAGCATCACTTGCACAGCCGGCTCTAGCGAATGCTCACAATCTTATCAAAATGGCGTCATCCTCTGGAAACGCTGGCTCGGCGCCTGGGAAATTATCAACGAACACCACCAAGTCTTCCTATCCTCCGGCGGCTTAGAAACCTTGGGTCACCCTATCTGGCACCCTGTCGAGGGTGAGGGTTGGGTCGGCCAAGTTCAACCCTTCGAACGAGGCGCCATCGTCGTCGACGGCACCGAACGCTACACCATGGTCTGGCCTCTAAGCGGGCTCGTCCGGCTTCACGATGGCCACTTCACCAACATTCTCCCCAACGGCTCCGTTGGCACCGGCGGCACAGTAGAGCTCCGCGACACTAACGGCGTCCTCCGCGGCCACCTCGTCGCAACTGTCACCGGCGATGTCAACGGTGACGGCCGAGTCGACCTCGCCGACCTCCTCCTCGTCGGCCGCCATCTCGCCGGCATCCAACCCCTCGAAGGTGTCTACTACAACGCCGCCAACGTCGCCGGCGAACCCTCACTACAACTCACTAGCCTTCTACGCCTTGGGCGTCATTTATCAGGAATTGAGGAGATAAGATAATGGGATTAGCAATCAGCGGCTGGACCGGCAGCGCACAAACAGCAACAGTTAACATTTCAACTACCGGCGCCGGCACCTTCGGTAGTGCTAGCGCTCGTATTGTCGTCGCCCCCGGCCTCGAAATCGTCAGCGTTACTGGGGCGGGCGGCTGGAGCAACCTCGGTACCTCGACCAGTATTGTCATGCTCAACCCCGCCGAAGCCACCGCCGGCCGCATCGCTACCGTCACTGTTCGCCGCACCGGCACCTGGGCTGATGGTCGTAGCGTCCCTATCCGTCTTGAAGGCGTTACTCTAGCCAACGTCGAGCGCGGCACCTGGACTGCCGGCGACGCTGCCGCGAATATCACTTTCCGCGCTCCCACGCCCCCTCCACAGCCAGACCCAACACCCGAGCCAGAGCCAGAACCAGAGCCAGAACCGGACCAAGTCATCACCGAGCCGGAGCCAGAACTCGTAGAGCTCACCGAAGAAGAGCCTTCCGACCCCCTCCGCGACTTCCTCGAGAGTCCCTGGGCTTACGGTGTCGGCGGTCTCGCCATTGGCATCGTCATCACCACCATCGTTTTTGTCGCCATCATCATGGTCCGCTCTTCTAAAGCCTCTCAACCCTAATTCCCACCTTACCTCTTGCAATACACATCATAGTCTGCTAAAATATGGGATATGATTACAAAAGAGGCTAAAGCCAAAGCTATAACTAAGTTAGCACGTGACAAAAACGACGTCGGCTCACCTGAAGTCCAGGTGTCCATTCTCACCGAACGGATTAAAGAAGTCACCCTTCACATGCAAAACAACAAACACGATTATATGGCGCGACGTGGCCTGATGCAAATGGTCGGCCAGCGCAAGAAACTCTTAAAATACCTCGAGCGAACCGATTTCGCCACCTACAAAAAGACCATAGAGGCCCTAGGCCTACGCAAATAACCCCACTCGTAGACAGCTACAAATACCTTCTCTTTACCGTATCTACGACCTCCTTTAGCTGTTGCTCCACACCCACAACATAATCATTATGCAGCATTCCCGCCCCCAGCCACACCTCCAGCACCAACAACAATCCTCTGACCTCCTCCCCCAACCGCTCAACCGCTTCCACTCGCTCCTCAGCTCGCGTCTTATCATCTCCCAACTTAGCATATTGACACAACAATCTCATCATCCGCCCCAACAAATCGGCCCCCAACGGCTCCCTAAGCTCCTCCATCACGCATTCCTGTATCATCCTCACGATCGTCTCCCCTAACAAAATCATATCCCACGACCTTAGCTGCTCATCCGGCGCCCGCTCCGGCAACCGAAAGACCAACAAAGTCGCCTCATCGTAAACTACTTCTAGCCCCGCGTCCAACAGTTTCTGCCGTATCTTCGGTAACCCCGTCACATGAAACAATGCCCGCCGCAGCCGCCGCTTCAACGTCTTATCATAATGCGTCCTCCACTCCTTATTACTAATCCCGTAACACTTATCCAAAAACCACACCGTATTACCATACCCCACCCAAAACATCCCGCTCCTCGCCAGCACGACCTCGCTGTGATTACTTAGCTCGTATCGCATCAGGTCTTGGCTACTCTTAATATCTCTATGTAACATTATTTGCAGTATACTTCATCACACAACCTGAAGGTCAACACACCCACTCACCGAAGTTAAACCCGCCTAAAACCCCTCCAAACCTTAACCAACATTAAGGTGCTTGGAGAATGCCACCCCAGTGTGCTAAATGTATAGTATGAGAGATAAAGCGACTAAAAAGCAAATGACCATCAAAGAGTTCTCGGAACTTTCCGGTATCCCCACGTACACCCTGCGTCACTGGGACGAATACGGCATCTTCAAGCCGTCCTACCGCGACCAAGACAATAATTATCGCTACTATTCACCTTTGCAATTTATCTCCGTCAAGTTCGTCTCCGCCCTCATCAACCTCGACATACCCCTCCGAACCATCCGCCATCTTACCGACGCCCGCACCCCGGAACAGATCTCCCTGCTCATCAAACAACAGGGCAGAATCATCAACCGCAAGATCCAACACCTTCACGAGAGCTCACTCCTTCTCCATACCCGCGGCGAATTAATCCATCAAGGCCTCTCCGCTCAAAAAGATCCCCGAATCACCGTCCGCTACCAAGATGAAATGTCCTACTTCCTCGGCCCACCCACTGAGTTCGCCCCTGGGGGCAGCTTCCACGGGCCTTTCATCACATTTTGCGAATGGGCGAAAGAGCGCAACCTCAACACTAATTTCCCTATCGGCGGTCGTCACGACAGTCTAGAGACCTATATTAATTGTCCTAGCGCCCCCGACAACTTCTTCACCATCAACCCCATCAGTAAGCATACCCGTCCCGCCGGTAAATATCTAGTCGGTTACAGCCGTGGCTTCTACGGCGTTTTCGGCGATCTACCTCAACAGCTCCAACGATACACTGAGGAGCATAAACTCAAGACTACCGGGCCTCTCTACGTCATCTACCTGCTTGACGAAACTTGCATGGATGACACCAGCCAATACCTGTCACAAGTCTGCATCAAAATCGCCGACTAACTAGCTCCTCTATCGACTTCGGAAGTGCACAAATACCGCACTGTCCGCCGGAATCTCCATCGTCGAGTATTCGCCGCGTCGCCCATTCACGATGAAATTAAACTGCGACACCAACACCCAACCATCCGATCGAATCGCCTCCACCACCATCACATGCCCAAACTGCGAAGTCGGATCGTTATAACCCCATATCGCCGCCGCGCCGACTGCCGGAACATTATTCGCCACTGCACCCATGATCCGCGGCGCCGTGTCTGGCCACATTTTCGCGTTACCCGCTCCAGCAAAGCCTCGCACGTCACGGTTAAACCCATGATAAATTCGATGCGCCGCAAAGCTTACACATTCTCGGTTATACAGCTGCCACATGTCCACCGTCGCCCAAGAATGAGTCGCAAACGAAGCATGATTGCAGCCATAAGAGTAAGCTCGCGCTGCCGTACCCGGCCACTGTACCGTCCCCGTCGCCGACGCTGGGAAGTTTATGCAACCCTGAAGCCCCGAGAAATTCCTAAACGTCCTCGTCCCTGGCGGTCGTGTCGAGTTATTCTGTCCGTTCCCAGCTTCCCGCATAATCGCCGCGTAAAACTCTTCTTGTAGTCGCGCCCGGTTAGCGTTCGCCTGCTGATTCATCCTCTGGAACTCCGCTTCCTGCCCACGCGTCTCAGCCAGAAGCTGTGCCTGCTGATTTCTCCGCATCTGCACGCCGTTCCGCTGCAACACCTGCTCTGCCTTAATCCGCTCCATCTCATACTGGTCCTTCACCATCTGCTCGCGATCTGCCCGCACCTCAGACACCGAAGTCGCCAAATGTGACGACATCATCCGCATCTGCGTTTCACTATCAACGAAATCACCGATATTCGCGCTACCAAACAGCCGCTCTAGCGGAGACATCGACTCCGAGAGAAAAATACTCACCAGCCCATCCGCCATAAATGTCAGATTTCGGTCAATTCGTTCCTCCGCATCAGCAATCTCATTCTCCAGCCGCTCCAGCTCCGCCTCCGACAACGCGATTTGCGCCTCCAACATCAAGATCTCATTATAAAGTATCGCCACATCGCGCTCCAGCGTCTGCCGTTGCCCGCTCAAAGCATGCAACTGATGCTGAAGGTCTACAATCTGTTGGTTAACCGCATTTAGCTCCTGTTGGATTTCCGCCGACGTCCGCGCGCTCACTCCGGCCGGCACGATCACCAACATCGACCACACCATTACGCACGCTGTTAGTACTATTAATGTTGTTTTTATGTTTTTGATATATCGCATGTGCTTATCTTAGCAGACCGAGGCGCTTATGTCAAGATTACCACTAGCCGCGACCGGCTAGTTCAACCTCGTCGTTCGCGCATACCTCATCACGCCCGACAACAGCTCAGGATACCCTTCCAGGGTCGGATTTTTCGATATATAGTCTCGCGCCTTTTCTTGCACTTCCCGCCAATCCTCCTCGCGCGCTCTCCGAAAAGTCTCCTCTAGCGCCCCATGCTGCAACGTCCCATAAATCGCTCCCGGCCCTCTTAGCTCAAGATCCCTCTCCGCCAAATAAAACCCGTCCTCACTCCGCTCCACCTCTTGCAATCTAGCTGTCGGCGCATCGTTTGCACTCGTCATCAAATAACAGCTACTCGGCTTATCGCTTCGACCAACTCGCCCTCTGAGCTGGTGCAGCGTCGCCAACCCAAAACTATCTGCTTCCCGAATCACTATCAACGTCGCATTATCGCTCGATACCCCAACCTCAATCACCGTCGTACTCACCAAAATATCAATCTCTCGCCGCATAAACGCCCCCGCAACCTTCACCTTGTCCTCCGTCTCCATCTTGCCGTGCAACAACCCTACTCGCATTTTCTTAAACTTCGCCGCCAGCTTCTTATATTCCCCTTCAGCCGTCACTCCTTCTCCCTCCGAAATCAACGGGCATACATAATACACCTGCTCACCTCTCGCTACCGTCTCGGTAATTGCCTTTGCCACTTCCGCAAGCCCCGCCGGCGGTACCACCTTTGTTTTGATAGGCGCCCGCCCCGCCGGTTTCTCCCTCAGATTTGACACTGCTAAATCCCCAAACATCACTAACTGAAGTGACCGCGGTATGGGCGTCGCTGTCATCGCCAGCAAGTGCGGCGCTCTCTTTCCGCCTTCAAGTAGCGCCAACCTCTGCTTCACGCCAAAACGATGCTGCTCATCAACAATCGCCAGTCCTAGATTAGGGAACCTTACCCGCTCACTAAGCACTGCTGTCGTCCCCACCACAAGTTGCACCTTGTTATCACGAATCATCCGCTGGACTTTATATTTATCTTCTGCCGCCCCCACCAGCAATGCGCTAGACACGCCGAACAAGCCCCAAAACTTCTGCCACCCTGCAAAATGTTGTCTCGCCAAGATTTCCGTTGGCGCAAGCAATACTGCCTGGCACCCGGCTCTCGCCGCGCACAACATAAGCAGCGCCGCCACCGCTGTCTTACCGCTCCCCACATCGCCCTGCAGTAACCGGTTCATCGGCACCTCTTTCGTCATGTCCTGCATAGCCGCCCACAGAATCTGCTTCTGTCCGGCCGTCAACTGATACGGCAATTTCGATAACGCCTGCCTCATCAGCTCCACATTCGGCGCCACATACGGCGCCCTTAGCTTATTTTGCTCTGCTTTATTCAGCTCCACAGCCAAGAACATCTCCAGCAACTCATCATATTCCAGCCGCTCCCGTGCCATCACATAGTCTTCCTGCGTCTCCGGAAAGTGCGCCATAAACAACGCCTCGCTCCGACCTATCCTCCCCTCGCGCAGCTCCTCCGGCAACGACTCTTGAATCTTCACTACCTCAGCCCGGTTCTCATCAGCAATTTTCGCGATCTTCGAGCTCGGCAACCCCTTCGTTGCGCTGTATACCGGCACCACCTCCTTTAGCTTCGCTGTCGCGCTCTTAATCCGCGGATTTTGCAACGTCATCTGCCCTCGATGAAACCCAAACGTACCGGCAAATAGCCACTCCTGCACTCCCTTCAACATCTGCCTGAGATATGGTTGATTAAACCAAATCGCCCGCACCGCGCCGCTCTCATCATAAAGGTCTGCCAGCGTCACCGACAGCCCTCGCCGCATCTCGTTCACCTTCAACTTCCGCACCCGGGCTCGCACCACCACCGGCCCCGGCTCAAGATCCGCCACCCGTGTCACCTTCGTGTAGTTCTCATAGCGAAACGGCAAATGCAACCAAAAATCCCGCTCATCAAGAATCCCTATCTTCTCAAGATAAGTCAGGGTCTTCGGCCCCACCCCTTTATAGTCTTTTAGCGCCATACGTTTACTTAGTCATCAAAAACTTATTCTTGCCCAGCTTCAAAACCATCCCCACCGGCACCTCCTGCCCAAAACTCGTCTTTACATAATCCCCATCATCGGCCCTGAGCCGCACCCCACCTTGCTCAATCATCCGCTTCGCTTCGCCTCTACTCATACCGTAATCCGTAAGCACATCCAACACTTCCCCCGCTTTCGCCCTCGGTAGATGACGAGCCGCCGCCTCCACGTCCACCGCCCCACTACCCTCACCGCCAAACAGCACCTCACTCAGAGCCATCACTTGGTCAGCCAACTCCCCTCCGTGCACGACCTTAGTCACCTCATGAGCCAACCTCTTCTGCGCCACTCGTTCGCTCGGACGCTCTGCATGCGCTAACATCACCGCCTCGACTTCATCTCGCCCTAGCTCCGTATACTGCCGCAAAAACTCCTCCACCTGTCCATCCGCCTGATTCAGCCAAAACTGATAAAAATCAAACACGCTCGTTCGCTCTTCCGCCAGCCAAATCGCATTGCCCTCGCTCTTGCCAAACTTCCGCCCACTCACTTTATCAATCACTAATGGCATACTCCAAACGTCCACCTCTGCGTTCTCCAGACGCTTTATCAAGTGCATCCCACTCACGCAATTCCCGAACTGATCCGCCCCGCACAGCTGCAGCTCAACCCCATACTCTCGATACAAATGCAAGAAATCATACCCCTGTATTAGCGTATACGAAAACTCCGCGTAACTAATCCCGCTACTCCCCTCGCCAATCCGTGCCTGCACAAATTGCCGATCCAGCAACTGTGTCATCGAGAAGTGTTTCCCCACCTCCCGCAAAAACTCAATATAATTGATGTTACGAAACCAGTCTGCGTTATTCACCAGCGTGAACTTACCCCCGACAATCCGCTTAAACTGCCCCTCAATCCCCGCCACGTTCGCCGCCACTTCATCCAATGTCTTCAAATCCCGCTCGCCCGTATCCTTCGGATCACCAATTTGTCCTGTCGCGCCACCCGCAAGCAAAAACGGCTCATACCCGTGCTTGATAAACACCTTCGCCTGCATCAGCGCCGCCAAGTTCCCGATCGTCATACTATCAGCCGACGGATCCACCCCCCAATAAAACTTCCTCGACCGCTCATCCAGCTCCGACGGATCCTTAAATGTATGCTCCGCCTTCATCCCCCGCCAAACCAATTCCTCACTCAATTTCATGTCAAAATTATACCACAACATGATATAATAGATAACATTATGGGAAAACGACGTAGTAAAGTAAGAGCAGACGGCACCTCTCGTGAGAGCCGCTTCAAACTGCCTGATTGGGCATGGCTTAAATGGCTTGATAAACACTGGCCCAACTTCCTGCGCTGGAGCAACATCAAAGCCTTTTGGTTTAGCAAACGCGGCCTCTTTTTTATACTAAAAACTGCCGCCATCACCCTGGCCGTCCTCTTCTTTACTGTCCTCGGCCTCTTCCTCTATTTCCGCCGCGACATCGCTCACATCAGCCCCGAAGCCATGCGCGCCCGCATCGCCAACAGCACCAACCGCTACTACGATCGTAACGACGTCCTCCTCTGGGAAGACCGCGGCGAAGGCAACTATCGCATGCTCGCAGAAGGCGACCAAATCAGCCAATACGTCCGGTGGGCCATTGTCGCCATCGAAGATCGTGATTTCTACGCCCATCGTGGTATCAGCATTCGCGGCACCATTCGCGCCGTCTGGATGACCGTCACCGGACGATCTGTCCAAGGTGGCTCCACGCTCACCCAGCAGCTCGTCAAACAGGTCTTCCTCGCTGAGGAAGCTCACGACCGCGGCATCACCGGCATCCCCAGAAAGATCCGCGAGGTCATCCTCGCTATTGAGGTCGAGCGCATCTACGACAAAGAAGACATCATCACTATGTATCTCAACGAGTCACCATTCGGTGGCCGCCGCAACGGCATCCAGTCTGGTGCCCGCGCCTATTTCGGGCGCGACGCCATCGACCTCACCCTGGCCGAAGCCGCCATGCTTGCCTCCATCCCGCAAAACCCCTCCCGTTTCGACCCCTTCAATACTGCCTTTAACTCCGGCCTCATCTGGCGCCAGAATCACACCCTCGACGTCATGGCTGAGCTTGGCTTCATCAGCCGAGAAGACGCCGAAGCCAACAAAATCCGCACCATTAGCTTCTGCGAACAAGCTGAGGGCTGCACTAATCCCGCCCAGCTTGAAGACGGCGTCATCAGAATCCGCCCACGTGAAGGTCAGTTTACCGACGCTCGCGCTCCGCACTTCGTCACTACCGTCCGCCAACAACTAGAAAACGAATTCGGTGTCGCCGCTATCCGTGCCGGTGGCTGGCGCATCAAGACCACCCTCGATATTCGCGCCCAAGAAGCCGCTGAAGCCGCTCTCAGCGCCGCCAATGTCTTGCTAGCTCGCACTACTGCCAACAACATCGCCATGGCTTCCGTCGACGTCGAGACCGGACAGGTCATCGCCATCATCGGCAGCACCGGCTTTGACGCTCCGGTCTTCGGACAGCTTGACGCCACCACTCGCCTCCTCGAACCCGGCTCATCCATCAAGCAGCTTGTTGACTACGCGCCTCTCTTCATGGAACGCCCTGGCGTCAACTGGGCCCCCGGCTCCATCCTCCGCGACGAAGACATCAACGCCCAATACTGTGCCGGTGACTTCACTGGTCGTTGCTCAATCTCTAACGTCGCCAATATCACCGGCAATCTCGCCATCCGCACCTCTCTCGCTACCTCGCTCAACCGTCCGGCTGTCAAAGCTCTGATGATCAATGGCGCCGCCGAAGGCGTCCGCATCAACCGAGAGCTCGGCAACTGGTCCTACTGCGCCAACGGCGAAACTTTCTGGTCCCTTGCTATCGGTAGCGGTTGTGGAGTTCGTATAGTCGAGCACGCCAACGCCCACGCTTCCCTAGCCCGCGGCGGCGCCTACCAGCCACTCACCTACGTCCTCCAAGTTATCGATCCCACCGGCCGCGAAGTCCAACGCTGGGAGCCAAGTCCTAGCAACCAAGTCGTCGACCCTCAAGTAGCCTATCTCATCGGCGACATCCTTAGCGATCCAAATGCTCGCCGTCCACTCATCGGCGGTATGACCACCCAATTCGGCTGGACTGTCCCCGGAGTCTGGACCGCCAGCAAAACCGGCACCACGACAACCGGCACCGGCCAACGCAAAGACAACTGGTTCGTCAGCTATTCGCCTGTCGTGTCAACCGCCGCTTGGTGCGGCAACCACGACGGCTCCGGCATGAACGGTTGCGGCGACGCCGTTCGCCGTCTCGCCCACGACTACATGCTCGCCGTCCACCGTGATGTTTACATTCCTGAGGGTCGCTACACCACCAACCAAGGCCCAGAGCGCCCCCGCGGCATCCACTCCATGTCCATCGGCGGCAACACTGACATCTTCCCGTCATGGATGAATCAAGGCAATACCGGCTTTGCCAGCGTCGACGTCGCCTTCAATCAATACACCGGTCGCCGCGCTTCCACCTGCACCCCACCCAGCGCCATAGTTACCTTCAATCTACCGCACATGGTTGATCCAGTTACCGGCACTGATGTCTTCCTCAATGTCCCTGAAGGCTTTACCTACGAAGAGGATGATGTCGAAACCTGTATCATCACCCCAGGAGGAATCCCTGGCGACGGCTATGCCGACCTTTCCAGTCGCCCACCCAACAGTTCCATCCCTCCTATCATCCAGCCGCCACCAATCGTCACACCACCCACCACTGGCGGTGGTGGCCACCCTCCGGTCCCACCCATTACCTTCTAAGAATACCTATTTTTTATATTTTCTGTACTACATTTCATATAAATGTGATATAATACACAGTAAGGAGAACATTATGCCAGAACCAAAGAAACAGAGTAGCCCGCGAAAAACCGGCCTACGCCGTAGCCATCTACGGCTCGATCTTGCAAAACGCGTCAACAAGACCTCACCGGTCAAGGCGTTTTTGACCAAGAAGCAAACGCCCAACCTCAAGGCCAAGTTGCCTGGCGGTAAGGCCAGCAAAACAGCTAAGCCAACTACCAAGTCCACAAAAAGCAAGAAAGCGTAGCGGGGGTACTTAGTGGGCAGCAATCGACACCTTAGCCGTATTATAGCTCTACAAGCACTGTACGAGTACGAAATGCGCGAGATCGCCAAAGATCCCGCTCTCGACCTAGATAAGGTCATCATCAAGTCTATCAAGCCCTACGAGGTGGCTGTCAAAGAAGTCACCTTCCTCCGCCAGCTAGTTGAAGGAGTCGCCGAACACACCAAAGAACTCGACGAAATCCTTCAGCCTCTCGCACCGGAATGGCCACTAATGTCCATTTCGCCTATCGACCGCAACATCCTTCGTCTGGCCACCTACGAGTTACTCTATCGCGGCGACGATGTGCCACCCAGCGTGGCTATTAACGAAGCTGTTGAGCTCGCCAAGATGTTTGGCTCCGAAAGCTCCAGCCGGTTTGTCAACGGCGTCCTTGGCACTCTCTACCGCACCCGCATTGCCGAAGACGCGACCCCTCAAGGCCCCAAAAAGGCCCCAACCCCTAAAAAGGAAACTTCAACTGATGCCGAAGACCCCAACGAAAAAGTGGATTAAAGTCCCCTCCCTGCTCAAGGGCAGCGGCGGCAACCCGATCCGTAAAATCGTCCGCGAACCAACCGCCGGCGGTATCGTTCTGCGCTCAGGCAAGAACGGGCTAGAAGTTTTACTCATCCAAGACGCTAAAAACCGCTGGACTGTCCCGAAAGGCCACATCGAAAAGGGCGAGACTGCCCGTCAGGCCGCGGCTCGCGAAATTGGCGAAGAAACCGGCCTCACCAACATCCACGTTGGCACCTATCTCGGCAAGGTCGATTTCAAATACCGCCGCGAAGACCGTCTCGTCCTCATGTCTACCCAACTTTTCCTCGTCGAAGACCTCGGCAACAACACTGTCCGCGCCGAAAAGTGGATGAAGGGCATCCGCTATATGCCGTTTGACGAAGCTGTCGAGCTCATCGAATACCCTGATATCCAAAAGCTACTCTATCTCGCCAAAGCCCGTATTAGGAGCCAAAATGCCTAAACCAAAATCCGTCCCACCCGGCATCACCCGCGAAAAGCTCTCCGCGGAGACCATCCACGACTACCAAGCCTTCTCCAAGGATAGGCTCGGCTTCACCTTCAAAGAGCCACGCTACATCATCACCGCCCTCACTCATCGTAGCTACGTCAACGAACACAAAAGCAGCGGCTCCGAGCACAACGAACGCCTTGAGTTCCTCGGTGACGCTGTTCTCGAGCTCGTTGTCACCGACTATCTTTACCAAAACTTCACCGAACCCGAGGGTATTCTCACTAACTACCGCTCCGCTCTCGTCAAGACCGAATCCATCTATAACGCCGGCGAACGACTCAACTATGCCCATCTCCTCCGTGTCAGCCGCGGCGAACGACGCACCACACCCAAGCCCGTCATGATTGCCGACGCGTTCGAGGCTATGATCGGCGCCATCTATCTCGACCAAGGCCTCGGCGTCGCCATCAAGTTCATCGAGAAAAACATCATCACCGATATGCTAGAAGTCCTCCGCACCGGATCATGGCGCGAACCCAAGTCTCGCCTCCAAGAGCTTGCTCAAGCCACCGATCAAAGCCTACCGCAGTACAAACTCGTCAAAACCGAAGGCCCCGACCACGCCAGGACCTACTACGTCAGCGTTTCTGTCGGTGGGCGACGCCTCGGTCGTGGCCAAGGCAGTAGCAAACAAGTCGCCGAACAAAAAGCAGCCGAAGAAGCCGTTCATCATTTCCTTGCGGACAACAAGCGTAAATGGTATAAATAATAGTATGTGGGCAAAAATCCTCGGGCTCTTCAGGTCCAAAAACGCTTCTGCTAATCAGGTTGTTTCACCCGACCGCCGCCTAGTTCTCGCTTGGGAGCTAAGGAACGGCGTTCTCTACTATACGGTTACTAAAGACGGTCGTTCTCTTATCGCTCCGTCTCGCGTCGGTTTCGAGCTCCAAAACGACCGCCCCATCGCCAGCGATCTACAAGTCAACCGCACCCTCACTAAAAGCAGCAATGAAAAGTGGGAAACCGTGTGGGGCGAGGAAAAAGAAATCACCAGCAACTACAACGAACTCACTCTCTATATCAGCGAGAAAAACGGCGCCCAACGCCTCTTTACCGTCCGCTGTCGCGCTTTCAACGACGGCGTCGCTTGGCGCTACGAAATCCCTAGCCAGCCCAACCTCCACAAGTTCAAAATCACCAATGAAGTCACCGAATACTCTGTTGACCTCAACTCAACCGTCTGGTGGATCCCCGCCTTCCAGCCTGATCGCTACGAATACAACTACGAAAAATCCAAGCTCCTCGAGCTAGGCGAGACCAGCCAATCTGTCCACACCCCCCTCACCATGCGCCTCCCCACCGGTCACTATATCTCACTCCACGAAGCCGCCCTCTATAATTACGGCTCCATGACCCTAAAGCTCAGCAACGGCCGCCTCGTCTCCGACATCACCCCCCTCTCAGACGGCACCCGCGCCCACCTCGAAACCCCCTGGGTCTCGCCTTGGCGCACCGTTGTCGTTGCCCACACCGTCACCGACCTTCTCGCCTCCCGTATGATGCTCAACCTCAACGAACCCAACCTTCTGCCCAACACCGACTGGATCCATCCTACCAAATACATGGGTATCTGGTGGAGTCTCCACCTCGGCGAAGAAACTTGGAGCCAGGGCGACCGCCACGGCGCCACTACCGAAAATGCCAAACGCTACATCGATGCCTGCCGCAAATTCGGCATCCCCGCCCTCCTCATCGAAGGCTGGAACGTCGGCTGGGACGGCGACTGGGTCAACCACGGCGAAAACTTCCGCTTCACCGAAGCCTACCCTGATTTCAACCTCTCTGAGGTCGTCACCTATGGCAAGCAAAACGGCGTCGAGCTTGTCGCCCACCACGAAACCTCCGGCGACGTCAAAAACTACGAAGCCCAAATGGATGCCGCCTACGCCTTCCTCGCCCAGCACGGCATCCGCTACCTCAAGACCGGCTATGTCGGCTCCCGCATGAACCGCGAACAGTTCCACCACTCTCAATACGGCGTTCTCCACTACCAGCGCACCGTCGAGCTCGCCGCCAAGCATAAAATCATGCTCGACATCCACGAACCAATCAAAGGCACCGGCATCGAACGCACTTACCCTAACCTCATGACCCGCGAAGGCGCCCGTGGCGAAGAATACGAGGGCGGCGGCATTGACCCATCCCACACCGTCATTATCCCCTTCACTCGCGGTCTCTCCGGTGGCTTCGACTTCACTCCCGGTCTCTTTGACATCACCAACTACACCAAACGCGTCGCTTCCACGCTAGCGAGACAACTCGCCTATTACGTCACCATCTACTCTCCATGGCAAATGGTCGCCGACCGCCCGCATATGTACGAAAACCAACCCGCTTTCAAATTCATCCACGACGTCCCGACCGACTGGGCCCAAAGCAAATACCTCCTCGGCGAAATCGGCGAGTACCTCGTCACCGCCCGCCAAGACCGCAACTCGCAGGACTGGTATGTCGGCGGCCTCACCAACGATTCTCCCCGCAAGCTCAACCTCGGCCTTGATTTCCTCCCCGGCGACGCCACCTGGATCGCCGAGATCTACCGCGACAGCCCTGACGCCCACTTCCGCGACCACCCGCTCGGTATCAACATCGAGTCACGCGAGGTCCGCTCCACCGATCGCTTTGAGATGTATCTAGCCCCCGGCGGCGGCTTCGCCATCCGCCTCACCCCCAAGAAAGCCTCACCCATCCCACCGACCGTCTAGCGTAGCTCATACCGCTTATGGTATAATCGGTACGGGAGCACGAGCTTCCTGCCATCTAAAGATTTGTCTCTGCGCCGCTTCGGCGACGCTTTGCAAGTTGACGATGTGCACTTTAACACAAGGCAGGTGCACACTGGCGCTTAGGCGTATAGCCTAGAGTCAGTCCTGGTTTTTATTATCATAAAGACACGTCTATTCCGCCCACGGGCAATTAGACCAATGAGTGCGCCTTCTCGCTAGCTTTCGGGTTTCTATTTCAGCCTTTGGTACAGTGTCAGCCGGCAGCGTCAATACGACAGGCAATCTCAACAATCAGTCCACGAACGCGAACTGGTGGACATCCTCCCTCAACTCTGCTACCAACGCATACAGAACGAACGTGAATAGCACGAACGTCAACCCCGGCACGAACAACAACAATAAGGCCAACGGGTTTTCTGTCCGCTGTGTGTTCCCTTAGTTTAGTTAGCTATTCCGTCTAGACTTGTGTGTTTTAAAGCTCGCTCCCACACCTTAGCCGACCGAAAATGCATCGATAACCCCAGATACGACTGGAGCGTGTCCCACGCTCCTTCTTCGTCCGCCACCAACTTCGCCGTCGCCCGATTTATCCCGGCTTTGATCCGCTTCCCCGGCACGATCCGATGCGGATATATCACCGCACCCAAGAAACTCACTCCCCGCTCCGCCGGCTGCAGGTGCACCTTCTTCGGATGCAACTTCAGGCCCAAACTCGCTACATAATCCCTTATCTTGTCGACATGCGCCAGCAGTTCATCCTTCTCCCCCATCATCCAAAAGTCATCCACATACCTACCATAATATTTACAACCCAAATCAAACACAATAAACCGATCGACCACATCCATATAGATATTCGACAATAACTGCGACGTCAGGTTGCCAATTACAATCCCGCACCCTTTCGGCGCATAAAACAAACTCTTACTATCCGGCAAATCATTCCATTCCTCAAGACTCCCCTTAATCCGTACATTCTTAGTCGGGTCATCAAAAATCACCACCTTCCACAAAAACTTACACAAGCTGTACTCCAGCGAGTCCTTCTCGTACTGCTGCCCCAACCCCCAAAGCGCTCGCTCATAGATCTTCGTCCGCGGCAAACTCATGAAGTAACCCTGCAAATCCAGCTTGCACACCCACACCTCACTCTTGAAGTTCTTACTCGCTTTGGCCATCGCCTTATACATCCGCCTCACCCCAAACAGCGTCCCCTTACCCTTCTGGCAAGCATACGAATCGTAGATAAAATGTCTTTGCCACCAATCCGCCGTCATATTAAACAGCAAATGATGCACCAACCTATCCCGAAAGTCCGCCGCAAAAATCTCCCGAATCACCGGGTCACGTATGATAAACGCCCTACTACTCCCCGGCCTATAAGTCCGGTTATTGATTTCATGCACCAAATCCCAGATATACAATAGGGCGTATTTTTCAAACGCCCATTCATTGTATGTATTCCGCTTATTCTTCCGCGCTTCAACAAACGCTTCCATCAGCTTGGTCGCTAACAGCGGTACATCAAAGTACTCACGCGATACGAATGTATTTGTCATGCACTATGCCAGCAATCTCATGCAGCTGCTGGCCAACCTTCATCGCCCTTATGCTACCAACCGTACCCGAGTTGAACGCCATCATCATCAACACCGACAAACTCTGGACATCTTTGACTAATGTCGTCGCAATCTCCCTTCGCTCTTCTTTCGTTCGTCTTCCGATCTCCAGTTCCGTATATCGGCTTAGTATCCTCGCCGCCCACGTCAAAAGCTCACGCCCCATTGTCTCTCGCAACTCTTTCGGCATATCGTGCTGAATCGTATCACTGATATGCTTACCTAACTCTACTAACCGCTGGATCGCCTCGCGATCAACTAATCTATCTGGCATTAACATTGACTCCACATTTTTGATTCGATCTTCTTCTGAGCATCTCCAGCTCCTCAGTTGCTCCGGCGGCACCTTCTCGGGTAGGGCAAAAGCAACTATCTCCTCCGTATCATGAATCAGCTCCAGCTTCCTACTTAGCAGCTTCTCCTTGATCGGCACAAACGCATCCATATGGAACGCCGCCAACCGTATGTTTCGTTTAAACTTCCTGTCGTACCTGATCTTTCGTTTTTTATTTGTGACGTGATGTAGCTTCTCTAGAAACCACACTGTGTTATCGTATCCTGCCCAAAAGTTACCGCTCCTCATCAACACTATCTTGTCAAAGTTATTCTCCTCAAACCTCACCAAGTCATTACTATTCTTAATCTGTGTAAACTTTTCGTCCACCCGATCCCTTCCCTTTATTACTTATCTTATTATACACTTCTCTACCCACTCTCCCTCAGGTTATCCACACCCCGCCCGGACTGCTCTGTCGCTTCGGCCTTATGCCTCAGCTCCTGGGCAGTCCGTTTTTCTCTTGCCCTATTTTCACAAGGGCTAGACGGAATAGCTAACTAAACTAAGGGAACACACAGCGGACAGAAAACCCGCCGGCCCTATTGAAGCTGCCCGTGCCGGGGTTGACGCCCGTGCTAGTCACGTACGTCCTGTATGCGTTGGTAGCAGAGCTGAGGGAGGATGTCCACCAGAACGCGTACGTGGACTGATTGTCGAGAGTGCCTGCCGTATTGACGCTGCCGGCTGACACTGCACCAAAGGCACCGCCACCCAGTTGGGTGGGGGGAGGTAGTAGTGTTAGCAGTAGTATTAGTAGAGGTATTAGAGTTCTTGTTGGTAGAAGTGTAGTAAGGGTTGATACTAGACTTTAGGCCTGAATTAAGCTTATTAGAGTTGGACTTCACTACTATGTTACCTCACTTACACGTATTAATACCTAAGTTTAACATTAGCATGAGGGTTAAAGCAAGGGGGAAAGTGCTAAATTCCAACCACTTGCTTTTCCACCCAACTTTACGCTATACTATAGTCCAAACACCCTGGGTGAGGGTGAAAGAGAAAAAGGAGTTACATTATGCGAGACCTACCCAAACTATTCTTAGGCGTCACCGCCGCCCTAGTCATTGCTGCACTTCCCCTCTCCGTGTCCGCTGAATCCACCAAGCCCGACGACATCATGCCACCAGAGGACAACGCCCCCATTCTGGACGCAGGTGACTTTGAGGGCAATTCTCAATTAGCTCAGCAACAAAATAACCTCCGCAATCAGCAAATCGACCTCGACACCGTTCCTCCTAGCCACAACTTCGACGCCCCGGAATCTTCCATTGTCAACTCCGACGAGCAACCTACCACCGCCACAAGCACCACTCGTAGCAGCCTAAACGACGAAACCAGCCGCATTATCTGGATCGGTGGCGCTGCCGGTGCCGGCATCGTAGCAGTCGCCGTTGCTACCATCGTCCGCGTAGCTCGCAGAATATCCGTCTAGGTCTACGACCCGTGCGCTACCAGCGTTGCGCTCAAATGCAGCGTCTGCCCGCCCCGAATCACCGTCAAACGCACCGTCTCACCCACCGCATACTCGCCAATCACTGTCGATAGCGATCCCGCCCTCCCCAGCTCGGTATCATTTACATGCGTGATAATGTCACCCGTGCGAATCCCAGCTCGATCCGCCGGCGACCCCGACACAACCGCATTATCGCCATCACTATGGATGAATGCCCCCCTACTCTGCTCCAAATCATACCTAGCCGCCACTGAAGCGTCCAAATCCACGAACATAACACCAAGAAATGCCCGTTCCACTCGCCCGGTCTCCAAGAGATGTTTCAGCATCCCTCGCACCGCACCAATCGGAATCGCAAACCCAATCCCCTGCCCTTCGACACTCACCGCGGTATTAATCCCAACCACCTGCCCGCCGGCATTCACTAGCGGCCCGCCCGAGTTCCCCTGGTTAATCGCCGCATCCGTCTGAATCATATCCGTCAGCCGCTCTGCATGCGTCCCACCACTCGTCGACGCATTAATCGATCGCCCCATCCCCGAAATCACCCCAGCCGTCACCGAATTCGCGAATAACCCCAGCGAGTTCCCAATCGCAATCACCTGCTGCCCGATCATCAGCGACTGGCTATCACCAAACGGCGCCGGACGAAAATTATTCCCGCCCCCGTTAATCTTCAAAAACGCCACGTCGTTCAACGGATCTACCCCCACTACCGTCACGTCATCATACATATCTTCGCCGTTCACCACCACGGCTACTCGTCTTGACCCTTCTATCACATGTTTATTCGTCAGAATATACCCGTTACTCGAAACAATAATCCCCGTCCCCGCACCATCATAGCTACCGGCCATCGACCCGCTCGTCAGCACCGACACCACGCTGGGCATCAAGCTCTCCGCCACCGTACCAATTGTCGCACCATCAAACACGCTATTATTACCGTTCAGGCTACTCGTCGTCCTAAAACTAGGCCAAAAGTTACTTACCACGTCTGTCACGGTCAACGCCAGCAACATCCCAGCAAAGGCAAACAACCCCACCGCAACACCCAGCACCAGAATGTTTCGCTCTTTCTTTTCCTTTTGCGGCTTAGCATTCATCAAAATCTGCCCATCGTTTTGTTCCGACTTTTCCACTTTACTCCTTTTTCCTAATATACACTCTAGTACCTTATCGCATCCGAGAAAGAAATCAATATCGTCAAGAGAAGAATCGACGAAAATACCGCCGGCGCCACCAATTTCGACTTGTCCGGATGCGCCTTATAATCAACCAACGTCTTGCCGACAAATCCCAGCAATAATGTCAACAGGGCCGCCTGTGGCACCATCAGGTTAAGCCAAGGCACCACATAATATATATTCCAATGATACAGAATCCACCAAAGCTCCGCGTTCAGCAGCCCAAACACTAACGACAAATACGTCGCGTGTTCATCCGTACTACTCAGATAGTGATTTGCCGCCGCATACGCTACCGCAAACGCTCCACCGATTACAAACAGCGGCTCATAACTATACCCGAAGGTCATTAACGCGGTCGAAGTCAACAACAACATCACCCCTGCCTGAGTCGCATGTGCTAGCGAACTCGATCGCGGCTTAATCGTCGTCAGCCACACCGCATAGAACACCAGCATGGTCGCCGACAAAAGGAAATTGTCACCCGCGAAGAACGCCAGGTACGCCACCGATACGCCAACCATCAGGTCCACCAGGTTCGCCTCTATGCTCACCCACCAAAACCTCGGCCGCACCAAGAAAACTCGCCACTTACTAACTATCACCAGCAAAAGCGACGGCCAGAACGCCCCAGTCGCCATCGCTAGCACCACCACCGCAATTGCAAAACCGACATTCATAGTCAGGTGCAAGAAATCACTTAGCGGCGAGTGACCGCGACGACTATCCAAAAAATCTGCCATAATCCAATTATACCATGAGCGTATGCTATACTATTACAGCATGGAACGCAGAGCGACATTTTGGCAGCGCCACCCACTTCTCCGAGACGGAGTAAACCTAGCGGCTTTCGTCGTCGCGGTCGTTCTCGGCACCTTTGCGCTTAACCAGTTTGTCTTCCGTTCTTATAACGTCCTCGGTCACAGCATGTACGATACACTCATCCCAGGCGAACGTATCCTAGTCAACCGCCTACCTGTCACCGCTGCCCACCTCTTAGGCCAAAACTACATCCCCCGCCGCGGCCAGATCATCGTCTTTCGCAACCCCCGCTTCGCCACTGGCGACCGAGACGAGTTCATCATCAAGCGCGTCATCGGCCTCCCCGGCGAACGCGTCATCATCGAAGACGGCCATATTACTGTCTGGACCGACCCACGCGACGCCAGCACCGCCCTTGACCCTGACGAGCTCCACGAGCTCGACCTCAACCGCACTTTTATCACCAACCCTATCGACACCATCATACCAGACGGTGAAGTTTTCGTCGTCGGTGACAACCGCGGCGACATGGGCGGCGTCCCTAACTCCTACGACTCTCGCAATGGTCTCGGTACTATCCCCCTTCCTGACGTAGTCGGCCCCGCCGCCATCCGCATCTTCCCCCTCGACTCTATCCGCACCTTCTAACGCTCTATCTATATAAGCCCCATCTATATTAATAGTACGTCGTCTGCACCGCCGGCGCCCATAACCCAAACTCCCTATGTAACAACGCCAACAAAACAGCCACCACAAGGATCCACAAGACCACCGACACCCATCGACACCCAACCGTCTTCCGATACAGCCGTTCTAGCGGCTCCATCGCCATCGACACCCACACCACCGAGGACAACCCCCACGTTATCGATGACAGTATATCCAGCCGCCCATCCCAGAATGCAAACGGTGGAAAATACATCCAAAATCTATGTCCTCCGTGCAGCCATTGACCCACATAGCTCGCCACAAGCTCCAGTGTCGTTATTATCAACATCCCGCTCAAGAACACTTGCCACCACCTCCATTCTTTCATGCGGCTGATCAGATAAACAAACACCAGCCCCCCGCCACCATACAGCGGTATCAACGGTAGCCCGATATACGCTATCCCTTCCACCGGAAAATGCTCCGGCGTAAACCACCACCCTCGCGCCATCCACTCTCCCTGCGCCACCCTAAGCACCACCGTCTCAAACCAATACCCCAGAAACGAAAACAACAAAAAGTACGCCCACGGTCGCCGCAAGCGTACTATAGACTCATAGAGCTTTGTTTTCAGAGGTTTATTTCTCTGCAGTTGCCGGCCGCTTCGGGACCGCTGTTTCTTCATATTTCCCACCCTTCGCCTTGATCGCTTCTTGCACCGACTTACTTGCCGCTTGCACTTTCAGGTTGATTTTAGCCGTCAACTCCCCGCGTGCAATCACTTTCACCTTAACATACGGTGAGCTAATCAGCCCCGCATCTGCTAGCTTCAGGTTATCCACATCACCACTTAGTGCGTTCAATTCATCAAGATACACCACCTCAGCCTTGTCGTGCAAGCTCTTAAACCCTTTGGTCTTCGGAACCGCCTGCATAAACGCCTTCTGACCACCGGCAAATCCTACCGGCATCTTCTTATGCCCGGTTCGCGACTTCTGGCCCTTCGTACCGCGCCCAGCGGTCTTGCCTTGCCCAGCCGCAATCCCGCGCCCCACTCGCTTGCGCGCGCTTCGACCGCTAGCTTCTAGTTCATGGAACTTCATTTCTTAGCCTCCGTCTTCTTCTTTGCTGGTTTTGCTGCCGATTTATCCGCCGCTGGCTTCTCAGCCTTAGCCTCAGCAACCTTCTTCACCGGCTTGTCACGGTTCGTGATCCATTCAGCCCGCGGCTTCTGCTCGTCCAACCCCTTAATCACCGCATACGCAATGTTCACCTTATTGGTCGACCCCAGCGACTTCGAAATCATATTCTTAATCCCGGTCAAACCAATAATCTGTCGCACCACGCCACCAGCGATAATACCCGTACCTGGAGCTGCCGGCTTCATCAATACCCGTGCACCGTCTACTTTCACCTCAACTTCATGCGCCAACGTCTCACCCTCAAGATTAATATGTATCAGGCTCTTCTTCGCTCGGTTTGTCGCCTTCGTCACCGCAGTCGTCACGTCTTGCCCCTTCGCAATACCGATGCCAACTCGCTTCTTTCCGTCACCAACCACTACCAGCGCCTTAAAGCGGAACCTTCGTCCACCCTTCACTACTCGCGCCACTCGGTCAATCGCAATCGTTACTTCTTCAAACTCCTTCGGACCTTCGTCTCGTCGGTCGTTGCGTCGGCGTCGGTCATTCCTCCGATCGCCGCCTCGACCTCCACCCCGAAATTCGCGCATACTCCCGCTCTCGTTCACTACCGTTGGCTGTTTATTCACTTCTGCCATCTTAGAACTCCAATCCTTCCTTACGTGCCGCCTCAGCTAATGCGTGTACCCTGGCCGCATACTTTCGACTACCACGATCTAGCACAATCTGCTTAATCTTCAGGCTCTTCGCCTTCTTGCCAATCTCTGCACCAATCTTTGCCGCCTTTTCCGTCTTTGTCCCGGTCGCTTTCTGGCCTACGGTAGTAGCCGACGCCAGAGTCACTCGCTTTACGTCATCAATCAGCTGTACTGATACATGCAAATTACTAATCTTCACCGAAAGTCGAGGCCGCTCAGCCGTTCCCGTTACCTTCGCCCGCACCCGCTTTGCGCGTTGTGCTGCATTATGTCGTTTTCGATCTAGCTCGTTCATTATTTCTTACCTGCCTTTCCAGCCTTGCGCAAGATCTGCTCATCAATATACCTGATGCCCTTGCCCTTATATGGCTCTGGTTTCCTCAGGCTACGGATTTCCGCCGCCGCCTGACCAACCAGCTGTTTATCAATCCCACTCACCGTGATTTCCATCTTGTTCGTTGCGAGCGTCACCCCCTGTGGCGCCGTATATTTTACCGGATGCGAGTAGCCCAAGCTCATCTCAATCTGCTGACCAGCGCCCGATAGTCGAAACCCGACTCCGTTCACTTCCAGCTTCTTCTCAAAGCCCTTGCTCACGCCAACAATCGCGTTATTCAAAAGCGACCGCACCAACCCGTGCTTCGCTCGCAATTCCGCTGTATCATCCGCTCGCGTCACCACCACCTGATCGCCCTCGACAGCTACATTAATACCCGGCTGCATCACCACTTCTAGAGCGCCCTTGCTACCGTTCACCGTAACCACATCGCCGACCGTGATTGTCACACCACTTGGGAGCTTGATGGGTAGTTTTCCGATTCGACTCATTCCTTTCCTTCCTTTTTCCTATTCCTATCCTAATACACCGTTAGCAGCAACTCGCCGCCCAGTTTCTTCGCTTTCGCTGCTTGTCCAGTCAAAATCCCCTGATTTGTGCTTAAAATCGCCATCCCGCGACCCGACTGCACCCGTGGAATCTCATTCGCACCTACATACAATCGTCGTCCCGGCGTACTCATCCGCTTAATCTCATGAATCTGCACCGGCGCCCCGATAATAATATGTAGCGTATCGCGCGGCTTACCGGCCTCGACATTTACCTTCTCAAGGTAACCAACTCGCACCAGCTCATCGGCAACTGCCTTCACTAGCTTGCTGTTTGGCAGACGAATCTCACTCTTACCCACCGCTATAGCATTGCGCAGCCGAGTAATCAGGTCCGCGATTTTATCTGAAGTTTGTAATGACATATCTCTTCTCCTTCCTACCAACTACTCTTTGTTACACCGGGAATCTCACCCTTGCTTGCTTTCTCTCGGAAATTAATACGATCCAAGCCAAACTTCCGCATATACCCACGCGGTCGCCCCGTCAAAGCATCTCGATTCTTCTTTCGGGTCGGACTAGAGTTGCGTGGCAACTTTTGCAGCCCCTCCCAATCGCCAGCTGCCTTCAACTCAGCTCGCTTCGCCGCATATTTCTCAATCATCTTCGCGCGCTTCTGGTCTTTCAGGACCATCGATTTCTTGGCCATCTACTTCTCCTTCTTTCGCTCAAACGGCATACCAAATGCAGTCAAAAGCGCTTCACCCGCCCCATTCTGACCGTTCTTTATTACAAATGCCACTTCTAATCCGTGCAGAGTCGAGGTCTCCTCAAAACTCAGCTCCGTAAATATCCCTTGCTCACTAATACCGAGATTGTAGTTGCCCTGTCGATCAAACCTGCGCGGCACCCCATGAAAGTCTCGCGTATGCGGCAGTGCCACATTGATCAATCGATCCATGAATTCATACATCTTGTCGCCGCGTAGCGTCGTCAGATACCCCAACTCCCCGCCTAAACCTTTACGAATCTTAAACGTAGCGATCGACTTCTTCGCCGTTCGCCCAGTCACTGCCTGTCCGGTAATCTTTTCAATCGTGTTCTTCACCGTCTCCAGGTATTTCTTGTCTTCTTTTTTCTTGCCTACACCGCTCGAAACCACGACCTTAGTTAGAACCGGCGCCGCCATTACGCTTTTTAGCCCCAATTCCTTAGTCAATTTGGCTCGTAGTTCGCTATTATATAGCGCTTTCAAGCGAGGTAGATCTTTAACGTCTTTCTTAGCCATTATTTAATCTCCTTATTGCCGTGCTGCCTTGCCACCCGAACTTTCTTGTCGCCCAGCATCTTATGCCCAACTCGGCTCGTCTTGCCACTCTTCTCCTCTACGACCAGCGCCACACTACTCATCGGAACTCCAACCTGAATGTCCGCTTTGCCTCCCTGAGGCCGAAATTGACTCTTCTTGTAATGCCGTTCGCGTGTTCCCACGCCTTCAACCACCACTCGACCCAGCTTATTCTGCACTTTCAGCACTTTACCGGTTACGTTCTTGTTGTCACCAGCGATAATTTTCACCAAATCGCCTACTTTAATTCGTTGCATTATAGAACCTCCGGCGCTAAGCTAATAATCTTACCATACCCAAGGTCACGTAGTTCGCGGGGTACCGGACCAAACACACGGGTTCCCTTCGGCGTCTTGTCGTCGTTAATCAATACCGCCGCGTTATCGTCAAACCGAATCGTCGAACCATCCGGTCGTCGAATCTGATTCCGCGTTCGCACGATCACCGCCTTTATCACCGCTTTTTTCTTCGTGTTGCCCTGTGGAGCAGCCTCTTTCACGCTCGCCACCACTACGTCTCCCACTCGCGCGTAACGTCGCTTCGTGCCACCCAAGACTCGGATCACACCGAGCTCCTTCGCGCCACTGTTATCAGCTACTTTTAGCCTTGACGTCTCTTGTATCATTTCGCGTCCTCCGCCTCGGCCTCATCTGTCTTCTCAGCCTTATCAACTTTCTCAGTCGAAGCCACTACCTCGTCTTTCAGCTCGATCATACCTGGACCGCGGCTTATCACCTGCTTTAAAGCCCAAGTCTTTGTCTTGCTGACCGGTCGGCAATCGCCAATCTCCACCACATCGCCCATCTGAGCCTCGTTCTTCGGATCATGTACGGAATACTTCCTGGTTACTGTGTATTGCTTGCGATAGAGCGGGTGAGTTTTTCGCTCTAGCACACTCACAGTAATCGTCTTATCACGTTTATCAGAAGTCACGGTTCCTCGTAGAGTCGCATTCATCTTAAAACTCCTCTCTCTTTACAAACTTCACTCGCACCGGTAGCTTATGCCCAGCCAGGCGCATCGCCTCGCGAGCCACTTCTTCCGGCACATCGGCCATCTCAAACATCACGGTCCCCAGCTTCACTTTCGCTGCGTAGTGGTCAAGGTCACCCTTACCGCTACCCATCTTTACGTCAAGCGGCTTCTTCGTCACTGGTGTTTGCGGGAAAATCCGAATCCAAATCTTGCCGCCTCGCTTCACATGTCGGCTCATCGTCTGCCTGGCAGCCTCAATCTGTCGCGCTGTAATCCGCTCATTATCCAGACTCATCAATCCATAATCGCCAAACGATACTTTGGTGCATCGCGACGCCATACCGTTGTTAGTCCCTTTTCGAACCTTGCGGTACTTCCATTTTCTAGGTGCTAATAGTGGCATCTTTAACCCCTTTCCCCGTTATAAATCCAGACTTTCACGCCGATAATTCCGGCCACGGTACTAGCTCGCGCCACATGAAAATCCACATCCGCGCGCAGAGTGTGTAGCGGCACCGAACCTTCAATAATTCGTTCGCTTCGGCTCATCTCCGCACCGTTTAGTCGTCCTGAAACCTCAATACGCACACCTTTCGCGCCAGCCTGCATAGCATTCTGCGCCGCCATCTTAGTCGCTCGTCGGAAGTTGATTCGTCGCTCCAGCTGCCGCGCGATATTCTCACTTAGAAGCTTCGCCGACAAATCCGGCCGCTTCACTTCTTCAATGTCAATCCGCACCGGCACGCTCGCTAGCTTCTCTAGCTCTGCCTTCAACTCATTAATACCCGCGCCACCTTTACCGATAATAACCCCGGCTCGCGAAGTCGCAATCGTCACCGTAATCAAATTGTGCGATCGCTCAATCTTAATCTTCGCTACTGTCGGCCGACTCATGAATCGCTTCTCGATCAATTCGCGAATCTTCACATCCTCTATCAACCAATCCCGATAGGTCTGCCCCTTCGCAATCCACTGACTGCTCCAGTTCTTGGTTAACTGAAGGCGAAAACTTCGTGGGTCTACTTTCTGTCCCATTATTTACCTTCCTTTTCCTTACCTTCATCAGCTTTTTCCACCTTAGCCTCTGACTTAGCGGCCTTCCCCAAACCAATCACCTCCACAAAGATATTGCTTCGGATAATCTCATACGGCAAAGCTCGACCTCGAGATGCAGGAATTGCTCGCCGCATCCTTGTTCCAGCCGATACCGAAAGCCGATTGATAATCGTGCTACCCGGCTGCACTCGATACTTCTGCATCAAGTTCGCCTCGGCACTCAAAATCGCCTTCTTCACCGCCTTCGCCGCGCCCTTTTGTGTGTGATCCAAAATCACTACCGCGTCCGCCACCGTCCGCTGTCGCACCAGGCTCGCCACTAGCGACGCCTTGCGCGGCTGTTCGCTCACGCCTTTTATCATAGCGTGCGCTTTTACATATTCCTCAGCCATTACTTACCACCTTTCGCCGGAGCCGCCATCGCCGCTTTCTTACCACCGTGCTTACGGAACTTCCTGGTTGGCGCAAACTCACCAAGCTTGTGCCCAACCATATTCTCCGATATAAACACCGGAACATGTGTCTTGCCGTTATGCACCGCAATCGTCTTACCGACCATCTCCGGCGCGATGCTGCTACCGCGTGCCCAAGTCTTTATCACTGTTCGGTCTTCCGACCCTAGCTTCATAATCTTCGCTAACAACTTAGCGTCTACGTAAGGGCCTTTTTTCAAACTCCTACTCATTATCTACCCCTTTTAGCCTGATGGCGCGATTTAATTATCATCTTATTCGTTGATTTACGTCGCCTGGTTCGATACCCCAGAGTCAACTGACCCCACGGCGTTCGCGGCGCCTTACCAGCACCATGACGACCACCGTCACCACCACCATGCGGGTGATCAGCCGCGTTCATCACTACACCACGCACCGTCGGTCGAATCCCCTTGCGGCGTCGCCGTCCAGCTGATCCGTAGCTAATGTTCTGATGCTGCACGTTACCAACCGTTCCAATAGAAGCCATCGCTTCCAGACTAAACTTCCGCACCTCGCCGCTCGGCAACTTCACCGTCGCAAAGCCATCTTCTTTAGCCATCAACTGAGCGCTGTTACCAGCCGAACGCACCATCTGCGCACCTCGACCCGGCGTCAATTCAATCGCGTAAATCTGACTACCAACTGGAATATTGTTCAGCGACATCCGCTGACTCGCGTCCACCGTCACCTCATCCCCCACCTCAAACTTCACCCCTTTTCGCATGTTCGTATCCGCCAGCACATAGTGGAACTGGCCATGCTGATCCTGCACCCGCGCAATCCGCGCGCTACGGTTCGGATCATATTCAATCTCCTGCACCGTCAACACCAAACCCTTCGCCAGGTTGTGGTTTATCAGTCGATAATGTCGCTTCACGCCGCCACCACGATGTCTCACCGTGATCTTACCACTGTTATTTCGCCCGGCCTTCTGCTTCTTCGCCCGTAGCAAGCTCTTCAGCGGCTTCTTCGTCGTAATCTCCGAATAGTCCTCTGTCGTCATGCCTCGTCGCGCCGGAGTCGTCGGCCGATATTGCTTAATCGCCATTATGCCTCCTCTTTCTTAGCGGCTTTTTTATCCGCCTTAGTCTCTTCCGTCTCAAACATCTGAATCGCGTGTCCGGTATGTAGCTTCACAAACGCCAGCCGCACATCCGCTTTCGCTACCGCCGCCGCTTTTCGCTTCGTCACCATCTTGCGCTGTACTTTACCCTTGCGAACTTCCACTCGCACATCATCCACTTTGACCTTAAACTCTTCTTCAACTGCCTTCGCAATCGCCTGCTTACTCGCGCCAAACGGCACCTTAAACATATATACCGACTGCTGGCTCAGCGCGAAACACTTCTCGGTCCTATGAGCTTCTATTTTCATTTCGCCTCCTTAGCGGCCTTCGTAGTCTTCGCAGCCTTTACTGGCGCCGCCGACTCACTTAACCATTCCACTACCATCGGCATCGCTTTCTCAGTGATAATCACCGCATCAGCATTCAAAATATCATGCACATTCAAATAGGTCGGTCGCACCACCTTTAGCTCCGGAATATTATTCGTCGCTCGCAGGATCAAATCTGTCTTCTCCGGCATCACCGCCAAGATATTGCTACCTCGTGGCAGCGGCTTGTAACCAACTTCCTTCACCAGCTTGTCGCGATACGCCAACACTTCCTTCGTCTTGCCGTCTTTTGGACTAAACTCCGGCGCCAAATAGACCTTCTTCGCCGCGTTCGCCAGGCTCAGTGCCTGCTTCACCGCAACCTTCTTCGATTTAGTCGAAATCGTCAGCTTATGATTCTGCTCACCAGTCGGACCAAACGCCACACCGCCGCCCTTCCAAATCGGGTTCCTGGTCGAACCAAATCGCGCTCGCCCCGTCCCCTTCTGTCGCCACGGCTTCTTACCGCCACCGCGCACCTCACCGCGCTTCAGCGTCTTCGCATTCGATAGCCGCGCCTCCGCCAAATACGCATTATACGCCAACCGAAGCAGATCGTGATTCTTTACTTCTAGGCCAAATATAGCCTTATCTAGAGTCGCCATTTTACTCCTCCCCCCTAATCTCAATCAGGCCTTTTCGCGGCCCCGGGACAGCACCTTTAAGGCCCAGAATGTTCTGGGCTTCATCAATATACGATACGACTAGGTTCTTCACAGTTACGCGATCCGCACCCATCCGTCCTGGCATTCGCTTACCTTTCATGACCTTCTGCGGATACATCGAACCAATCGATCCAACCTTCCGCACATCGCCCTTACCACCATGGGTTCGCTTGCTCTGACCGAAGTTATGCCGCTTCACCGTCCCCGCAAAACCCTTACCCTTGCTCGTCCCGCTCACCGCGACCTTGTCGCCTAAAGCAAAAACAGCGACGGTTACTTCGTCGCCTACGTTAGCCTCAGTCGTTCCACGAAATTCGCGAATATGTTTTGGCGTAGTCTTGGCGGCCTTGACATGGCCGGCCACAGGCTTGCTCAGGTTCTTACCCTGACCACATCCCAACTGAACCGCCGTATAACCGTCCTTATCGACGGTTTTTACCTGAGTGACGGTGCAGGGGGTAGCGTGAATGAGTGTAACCGGAGTCACAACGCCATCCGCGCCGATGATCTGAGTCATACCGATTTTGGTGCCTAAAATGACCTTCATCTATCCCTTTCCTTAATTATTTTCCTCTTGTCGCCTCTGTTATGGTCGAGCCACATCAGATACACGACAAAACCTTGACTGCAGCCGGTTTCCGTAGACCTATCCGCTCGTCAAGTTTACGACTATTCTAGCAAAGAGAGAGACCCCTGTCAAGGGGTATTTTCGACATTCCACCTCCTCCCCCGGGACTTGACAATTCCTAGCATATCTACTATGATAGGGCAGTGAGCGCTAATTGGCCCACGAACATTTACAATTTCTTTAAATCTTAAGGAGGTACTTCATGGAAAGTACGAAGATTCGCATCGCGAGCTATGTGTCGATGCCCTTTTGGTGCGTCGCCAACTCATTACCCGACCCGTTTGGCGGCCCGGTAATGCCAGCAATTTGTTCTCTTAATGTGGCGGGTATACTCGCCAAAACGGCACAAGACGGCCTCATCAACATGACGAGCTTCCACGATGACGATCTTGTCCCGTGGGACCCGAACGCACTGGAAGACGACCTCGACCCAGGAAGCAAAGCCTACAAAAAGCTACGCGAAATCAAGGCGCTACTGGACAAAGCCGGCATCAAAGTCAATACTGCGACCTGTTCACTACACGGCCACCCCATGTTTCGTGCCGGCGGCCTCTGTAACGCAGACGCCAACATCCGCGCTCTCGCGGCGGCGAAAGTCAAACGGACCCTACGCATCGGTGCCTTTTTCGGCGCAAAGTACTACACTTACTGGGTAGCACGCGACGGCTTCGAAGTACCCGTCGTCGTCAAATGGGACAAGGTGTATGAGTGGCTGACCGAAGGCTTGAACCTGGTGACGGATTACATCGAGGAAATGGGCTTTACGAACTACAAAGGCGCGACCATCGAACCAAAACCCAACGAGCCGCGCGGGCAGATGTTTATCCCCACCAGCGGTCATGCGGTCGGCTTTATTAACCGCCTGAAGAGACCCGATTTCTGGGGTGTAAACCCCGAACTACTGCAACACGAATCAATGTGCCTACTGAACGCTTCAATGACCGTGTCCTACCTCTGCGCCTTGGGCAAGCTGTTCTTCCTCCACTTCGGTTCGCAAATCAAAGGACAATTCGACAACGACTTCCCGCCGCTTATCGGACCTGAAGGCCTCAAGGAAACAGTGCACATGTTCCGAACACTTGGGCAAATGGGCTGGCAAGGCGTGGTAGAATTTGATTGTCATATGCTCCGCGCCGAGGGTGACCCGGAAAATTCTGACCAATCCCGCTACCAGTTCATAGTCAACAGCGTGAACGCCCTCAAAATCGCACTCCTCCTGGCCAGCCGCATCGAACCCCCAGCCGAAAACATTTCGCAATCCGCCGCTGACCTTAAGAGCGTCATGCAAATGTGCGGCATAACACAGGCCGACCTTGACGAAATTTAAAGAAACTATTGCCCGCCGATATGATTTAATCTACCGGCGGGTTTTTCTTTCCTCCTCGCCCCCAGCCCGAGGTCAGGCTTACATACCGAAAAGCTAAAACCCCGCTACGAAGGCGGGGTTCATACAGCAGGAGAAACAGCTAAGTTGCGACCAAATAATAGCCGACGAACATAGTGCTTTCAAAGAAGTGCTTGCTGTCTACGAAGTCAAGGCGGTCGCCGTTCCGGAAAGGTTGGCTCTGTATGAACTGTAAAACAGCGTCGCTCGTCGGGGTGTAGGCCGGCGTGATAATGGCGTCTTCGGTGACAATCTCGACTGAGCCGTCTAAAGCCGGGCGGACGGAAACTATGCGGCCGCCGTCGCGGTTGTGGCGGCTAGCAACTTCGCGTTCGCCGACTTTGTAATACCAGTAGCCGTTACTCATGCGCCGGTAAAAGTGAAAATCGCTGTAACGAAACGGTTCGCCAGGTTTGTTGTTGCCGAGCAAAATGGCGGCAACCAAATGGTAGCCGGCTGGTACCGTGATGTGCTCGGCGAGGGCGGGGCGTATGCGCTTGTCGTTGTCAGTTACGGC
The DNA here is from genome assembly GCA_009777315.1 of Candidatus Saccharimonadota bacterium. GTDB lineage: Bacteria > Patescibacteriota > Saccharimonadia > Saccharimonadales > Saccharimonadaceae > WRMD01. Next base: position 15,753 of record WRMD01000006.1, on the reverse strand, counting down.
AAGGTCAAACCAGTGCCGTAAAAGACCGATGTTGCGTGCAGTAATTTGACGCTTGAAATGGTGTTTGCAGATGTAGCCAAGCAAGTTGCGCGAGCTATCAACGGTGCCGAGCGCGAAATTAACGCAGACGGACTGGCGACTGAGTTTTTTGTCGGGTTGTTTGCCGAATTCAAAAGCGGATGGCCCGAGCGCGAGACAGCCGCCGCCGTGACTATTGTAGCGGTTGATATACTCTAGCTCAGAGTTGGTTAGTCCTGCATAATCGTCGTGACGAGAGCGCAAGATGACAATGTCGCGATTGCGAGTTTTCATAACTTCTCCTCCTCCTTGTAAAGGTTCTATGGTTTTCTGTGACAACAGAAAACCCCCTGCAGGGGGTCGACTCGTCCCAGTGTAACACAGTATAGCACACTTATCAACGAAAGTCAATAGTGCCAGCGGTTATTCCACAAGATAACAGGGGTGGGGAGGGGCGCACGTCCTAAAGCCCTAACGTCTCCGAGTAAAGTTCAAGGCAAAATTGAGCAACGGAGTAAGTCGTATTTAAAGATACGGCTTACGAGTAGCAGAAATTTTAACGAAGAAATTTGCCGGAGAGGTGGGCGCCTACGGCTGCGCTATCTCACCACCGGCGAGAAGCCCCATCACAAACCTCGCTATATCCCCAGATAACGCCACAATCACCAGCCCAATACAAGCATACAAAATCGCGTTTTTCGCCTTCTGCACCTTCTCTTTGTCGCCACCAGACGTGATATACCGTATCCCCCCAATCATAATAAAAATCACGCTCATCACCCCAACCAAAAACGTCAACCACGCCACGCCACCCTCAATCAACGCGATCACATCAAGACTCCCGCCATCCTCCGCCGGCATGGCAAGCATAATCCCCTCTTCAACCCGATTCGCGAGACTCATTCCAAACAAAACTAAACTATCCATAATAACTGACCTAATTTACCAGCCATTATAACTCTTTTCATCTGATTTCGCAACCCCACGCCACCCCAGGAAGACCCCGAACCCCGCTAAACCCCCAAAAACTCTTCCAAACTCCCCACACCCGAGCTACTGTACAGCCACGCATTCCGCCGCCCCACATACCGAAAATGCCACGGCTCCGCATTTATCCCCGTCACCGCCCGATTCTCCTCCGTATACCGCAAAATAAACCCATACCGCCACGAATTCTCTCGGAGCCAAATCCCCGCCGCCGTCCGCCCGAAACTTGCCGAAATCGAGAAATCTATCGCCAGCCCCAACTGATGCTCCGAATGCCCCGGCCTTGCCAGCCACTGCTCCGCCCAAGCCCGCCCATGAGTCGCCACCCCATTATTCCATAGCCTACTCTGATGCTCCTTACTCCGATACGCCGAATTCGCCACCAGATTTATCCCGTCTCTTGCCGCAGCCGCCCACATCGCCCGCACGTCCTCGTCCATCACCGCCCGATACCGCAATCCCTGCACCCCTGTTATCAAGTCCGCCGGCTCGTATTCCTCCAAATAATTATCATGATTCGCCAGCCGCAGCAACCCATCCGCATAATCCCGCGTAATAACAAACGAAGCGCTCACCGCGCCCGCCTCTAGCCCAATAGACCCCGCCTCCCCCGTCGAACCAGCCGACAAATCCCCCGCCGACTGCCCCACTCCCCGTAGCGACGAATCCTCCTTCTGCACCGGTGGCATCAGTAGAGCCACCAAAAGCCCTACCCAAGCCAACGCCAAAACCGCCGCGCCCGCCAAAATCAACCGAGTTCTTAGCTCGCTATACGGCTTCAAGCAACCTCTCAAATAACACTCGCACCGTCATCGGCCCAATTCCGCCCACTTTCGGCGTCACCGTCACCCCAGGGAGAGCCCGCACCTCATCCGCCACATCACCCTTCACCTCACCCGAATCCGTCGCCGTCCCCGCGTCCACCACCAGCGTTCCTGGGCTAACCATCTCGGCCTTCAGCACCCCCGGCACCCCTGTCGCCATCACTATCAAATCATATTTTGGCAGCTCCTCCGGCAACCTCGCCGCATCCTTGCTCGTAAACACATCCACATCCAGCCCCTGTTCTCTCCACAGTTTCGCCAGTGGCGCCCCCACCAGTCGCCCTCTGCCCACCACCGCAATCCGCCGGCCGGCCAATTCCGATTCCGTCAATCGCTCTCGTACCCATCTATCCACCGCTGCCGCCGTTGCCGTCGGCCTCCCACCAGCCAAACCATCCACGTCCTTCTCTGGCGCGATTTTCGCCACCAATTCATCCGTCGCACCCCTGTCTAAAAGCGGCAACTGCACAATCATCCCCCTAATCTCCGTGTTCCCATTCGCCCGCTCGATCTCCCCCGCCATCTCCTCCACCGGCAATTTCTTCACCACCGCCCTCGCCCCCAAACTTTCCGCATACTCCACCTTCTTCCGCACATACAAGTCAATCACCGGATCATCATGATCCTTCAAAATCAACAGCGTCGGCACACCGGAAACAGTGTCGACAGCGGCCACTATTCCATCTCCATCGGCTCTTGCTCCAGAGTGTAGCCGAACTTCGCCTCCACCCTGCTCACAATCTCCCGCCGCGCCTTCGCCAAATCCACATAGTCCCCGCCCCCCTCATTCACCAAAATCAGCGCCGCCTTATCCCACACCTTAAACCCATAAAAACTCTGCCCCTTCAACCCCGTCTGCTCAATCAACCACCCACTCGGCACGATATTCTTCCCCCGTTCCAGCCACACCTGAATCCCTTTCGCTCGCGCCTTCGCCGCCTCATAATCACTTAGATACACGTTCTTAAAAAACGACCCCGCACTCGGTTGCACCTTCACATCCGGCAACTTCTCCGCCCGCACCGCCGCCACCGCCTTCCGAATACTCATCGGCGAATAATCCGTTATCCCATGCAGCTCAAGATACGTACTCAGCGACACATAAAACGGCGGCTTCATCTGACCCTTCCTCAGCTTAAAGTGCACCTTCAAAATAAAATACCTGCCCGCGTCTTCCCCCGTATTAAAAATACTCTCCCGATAGCCAAACTTACAAGCCGCCTTCGGAATCACCTTCGTCTTACCCGTCTTCGCGTCGTACACCTCTATACTCACCAACGTGTCCTTGATCTCCTGCCCATACGCCCCGATATTTTGCACCGGCGCCGCCCCCACCGTCCCCGGGATTCCGGTCAACCCTTCCAGCCCCGTATAGCCCTTCTTCGCCGTCTGTTCTACCACGTCATCCATTTCTTCCCCCGCAGCGGCAGCCACCAGCAAATCATTCCCCGACACCTTCAAGCTCACCCCTTTCAACCTCGACAGCAGAACCAGCCCCCCGAACCCCTCATCTTTCGCTAACGTATTCGCCCCATTTCCCAGTACCCACACCGGCAATTCATTTTCCCGCGCGAACTGATACGCCGCCGGCAGTTGCTTCGCCGAAGTAATCTCTTGCACATATCGCGCCGGCCCACCCACTTTCATCGTTGTCAGGTCTTTTATCGGCACATTCTCTTGCATTTTTTGCATAGCACTTATAATTATATCATAACTCCCCCAACCCCCTTGTCTGGCTCCAGCAAGGAAAGGAAGAAAACCTTGGTTTTCTTAGTGGGCAGTGGCGAGGGGAAGTTGGAACTTTATAAAGCCGGCGTTATAACAGAGGTAAGAAACTTTATAAAGTTTCCCACCTCGCACTCACCCCTGTTAAATAAGCCTAAATCCAAAGCTTTATAAAGTTTCGACCCTCTCTCTAGAGACCCCGAAGCCCTCCTTCGCCACTGTCTCGGCCGGCATTTTCAACGGTAACTTGGGGTCAAATGAGCCATCTGGTCGCGCTGCTTGGTTTCCTGCGTCTCTCAATTCGAGCTTACATGCAACTTATGTAAACCTGACCGTTGCAGCAATAGTTCCCGGCACCCAAGCAAGTGCTACAAACAAACAGGCAGGCTTCTCCCTCCGCTGTGTCTACCCGTAGGGGGTGGGGAGGGTGTGGGTTAGGTTGGGATAGGAGAGGCTGATAAGTTTGCATCAAAATAGTTAGGGGCTTAATATGCAAAAGCCGTATCAAGGTACAATTTCATGAAGACGTCTCGGAGGACGGCAGTCCGAGAGCCAGACGCGCTTCACCTATGGCGATAGGATGAAGCGACGTCGAGTCTGAATGAAATTAGTACCTTGGTGAGGCTTTTGCGCTAGGAGTGTTTAACTATTTTGATACTATACTTTCAACACCACCGCACTCCGCGGCGCCATCATCAGCCCATTCTTCCGCAGAACCCCAATATTCGTCTTCTCATCCACATTCCCGCCAAACCTCCGCCAATTACTATGCAACACCAATTTCGCCCCAGAAATCCCATCCAGCGCCACCGCACTCGCCCGTGCCCAATGAAAATTAAACACGAGCACGTAACCACCCTTCCGAAACGCGATAATCTTCGGCGTCTCCGCCACTTTTATCACCTCAGTTTCAAACCGAGCCAGCCCAGACGAAGAGAGCAACGAAAGCATCGCCTCATCAAACTTCTCCAAATACTCATAGCGCAAAAACGAATTATCCGCCAAACTCCACTGCCGCCGCGCATACTGATAACTCCACCCATTCCCCTCCCGCGGAAAATCAATCCACTCCGGATGCCCAAACTCATTCCCCATAAAATTCAAATACCCATCACCCCCCGCCGCCCCAACAATCAGCCGTAGCATCTTATGCAACGCCATCGCCCGATCCACCCGCCAACTCGCCGACCCCTTATCCATCGCCCAGTACATCTCCTCATCCGCCAGCCAAAACATCAACGTCTTATCCCCCACCAGCGCTTGGTCATGACTCTCCGTATAACCAATCGTCTTCTCCCCCGCCCGCCGCGTTGTCAGCTCATGCCAAAGCGCCTTCACCGACCAATAATGATCCGGTTTTTGCACCAAATTAATAAAAAAGTCCGGCAACCCCATATTCAGCCGATATGTAAAGCCAATTCCCCCCTCCGCCACCGGCCGACACATCCCCGGCATCCCGCTCATGTCTTCAGCAATCAAAATCACCTCCGGGTTCACCTCGCGCGCCAAGCTCGTCGCCAGCTGCAAATACGTAATCGCCTCCTCATCCGTCGCCATTGTAAAATACTTATCATAGTGGTCAAACGCCTCCTCCAGCCCATGATGGTGATACAACATCGACGTCACCCCGTCAAACCTAAACCCATCCAGCCGATATTCTGTCAACCAGTATTTAATATTCGACAACAAAAAATGCTGCACTTCGCTCTTGCCATAATCAAACAACCGCGTACCCCAAGCCGAATGCGTCCCCTTTTCACCACTATGAGTCAACATATAGTCCGTCCCGTCAAATTCCGCCGGCCCCTCCGCCGTATTTTTCACCATGTGCGAATGCACCAAATCCATAATCACCGCGATTCCCATCCCATGCGCTGCATCCACTAACGCCTTAAACTCATCCGGCGTCCCAAACCGACTCGAAACCGCAAAAAAGTTCGACACCTGATAGCCAAAACTCCCATAATACGGATGTTCCTGCACCGCCATCACCTGAATCGCATTATAGCCCAGCCTCTTAATCCGCGGCAAAACCTTCTCTGTAAACTCTAGGAACGTCGAAACTCTCGCCTCCTCGCCACTCATCCCCACATGACATTCATAGATATGTAGCGGTGTCTTCGCCGCCCGCTTTGGCGCCTTATTTTTCCACACATATTCCTTCGCCGGACACCATATCACCCCATCAAAGTTCTTCGTCTGCTCACATTGCACCGCCCGCCGCGCATATAACGGAATCCGCTCCAGTGTCCGCCCACCCTTCGCTACCCGCACTTTTACCCGCGACTCATGCGGGATTTCCCCATCCACCGCTAGCTCCCAGTTACCGTTTTCACCCCGTTTCATCTGATGCGTCTGATCATTCCAATCATTAAAATCCCCCACCAGCGCCATAGCTTCCGCCCCCGGCGCCCATTCCCGATACACCCAGCCCTTCTTCCCCCGCCCATCATCCGTCTCATGAAATCCATAAAACATATGCCCGTTCGCCACATCAGACAACAGCGCCGCAACCCCCCGCGCCTTCTCATACTTCGCCATCCGCCGCTCAATATGCCGCGCGTAAGGCCGTAGCAACGGATCAACCTCCAGTATCTTTAGATTAGACTTAGACATTACTCCATTATATCATCACACCCGGACGTACTCGGCCCGCCATAGTCAAGAAAAAGCGCCCCGAAGGACGCTTAAAAAGAAAGTGTCGCCATAACAAGAGCGGCGGCAAGTATACCGCAAAAGCGATCCAAGAAACCGCCGTGTGGCGACATTGCCGACCACAGACACCCCGTCCAGCCGGGAGATTTAGCTAACAGCTCTCCGCTATCTTTGACGCCAAACGCACGCTTGATAAACGAGCAAAGCACGTCACCAACGCTTGCCGCAATCGATAGCGCGAAAACAATCCGTGGCGACACCAAGTCAAAAATCAGGAAAACCACGGCTGGCGCGCCAAGCAACAGCTCGATAAACACACCGATAAGCCTTAAAACATAGAGCAGTAAAACTCCAAAGAACAAGCTGCCGACAAAGCCAGCTGCCGTCTTGGTGGGCGCGAAAGCCAGTAGCGGCTTACCGTTACGCCGCCCGAACTTTTTACCGAACTTCCGCCCGAAAAACATGGCTGCTGTGTCGCAAATTACCGTCACAACCACAACCAGCGCTAATGACGCCGCGCTCCGAAAACCCAGCCAACCGATGGCTACAGTGCCCGACAGCAAAAGCGCGACGGCCAAGCAGACAGCGATAACTTTAGTAGCGAGCGGACGCTTATCTGTCTGAACGCTATCAGCCCACGACCCGAACTCCGCCCCTATCAACTGATAAAGCAACACCGCAATAGCCACGCCACTCCAGCGCCAAAGAAAACAGAACGTGAGTGCCAGCGCCAAAAATACGCCAATAAACACTCCTGTCAGGATACGACCCTTCAAGCATATCACCTCCTTTTAAAAGGGCTTCCACTTGTCTCAATTTTAACATAATTTAATTATTTCGCAAGCTTCCCGCCGCTGAATACGCAGCAATAGCCCCATCTGCCACCGCCGTCACAATCTGCCTTAGCACCTTCTGCCGCACATCACCCGCCGCATACACCCCCGCCACCGACGTCCGCATCTCCTCATCCGCCACCACATACCCACTCTCATCCAAATCCACCTGCCCCCGCACCAGCTCCGTCACCGGATCCATCCCGATCGCCACAAACACCCCGTCCACCGCTAGCTCCCGCCGCACCGAAGACTCCACCCCTTCAACCACCAACCCCCCAAGCCGCCCGTCCACCTCCACAAACTCTACCACCACCGAGTCCAAAACCAACTCCACCCGCGAAGCCCTCACCTCGTCCATCAGCCGCGCCACCAACACCTCATCCGCCCTGAGCTCCCCTCGCCGATGCACCAAATACACCTTCCTCGCCAATTTCGCCAAGTGCAGCGCCTCTGTTACCGCCTTATTTCCCCCGCCAACCACCGCCACCGCCTTCCCCGCTTGCAGTGCCCCATCACAAGTCGCACAATAGCTTACCCCCCGCCCACGCAATTCATCCTCCCGCGCTACCCCCAACTTCCGCGGTGTCGCCCCCATCGCCAAAATCACCGCCCGCGCCCTTAGCTCCACTTCCTCCCCATCATCATCCACAAAAACCTTCTTCACCTCCCCAGCCAAATCCATCCGCGCCACATTCACCGAAACCACACGAGCCCCAAACTTCTCCGCCTGCGCCCGCATTTTCTGCCCCAACTCCACCCCCGAGACCGCCATAAACCCCGGATAATTTTCAATCTCATTCGTCTGCGCCGCCTGCCCCCCAGCAAATAATTTCTCCACCACGACCACCGAAAGCCCCGCCCGGCTCCCATACAACCCCGCCGCGAGCCCCGCCGGCCCCGCACCCACTACTATCACATCGTGCATAACCTATCTTACCATGTTAAAATTAAGTATGCGAAAATGGATCATCCTCGCCGTCATTCTCCTCCTCGGAGCCGGTGCCGCCCTCCTCGCCACCCAAAATGACCAGGAAAAACCCGAACCACCCCGACCGCCCATCTACCAACACCTCGAAGCCACCGACGCCCAAGCCAAAATGACCGAACTCACCGAAAATGGGACCGATTTCATCCTCCTCGACGTCCGCACCGAAGCCGAATTCGAGGAGGCCCACCTCCCCGGCGCCACCCTCCTCCCCCTCGACGATCTCGCCGTCAAAGCCCCCGTCCGCCTCCCCGACCAAGACGCTTACATCTTCGTCTATTGCCGGAGCGGCTACCGCAGCGAACAAGCCGCCCTCTCCCTCGTCGGCGGCGGTTATCGCAATGTTTTTGACATCGGCGGCATCATCGACTGGCCCTTTGAAATAGTCGGCGAACTCCGGGGCGAAGACTAAAATGAAAACCAAATCCCGCCAAAAAATCGCCACCCGCGCCGCCCTCGTCACCATCACCGGCGACATCCTCCTCGCCGCCCTCAAGCTTTTCGCCGGCATTTTCGGCCATTCCTCCGCCATGATTGCCGACGCCGTCCACACTCTCGCCGACATGCTCACCACTGTTATCGTCATCATTGGCGTCAAACTCGGCGCCCGCCGCGCCGACAAAAACCACCCCTACGGCCATGAACGCCTTGAATCCGTCGCCGCCATCCTCCTCTCTGTTACCCTCGCCACCACCGGCATCGGCATCGGCTGGCACGGCGTAGGAAACATCATCGCCTTCGAACACGGCGAGACCCTCGTCGTCCCCGGCCTCATCGCCCTCGTCGCCGCCGCCGTCACCATCGCCCTAAAAGGCATCATGTACCTCTATAAACGCGCCGTCGCCCGTCGCATCGACTCCGGCGCCCTCCAAGCTGACTCCGTTCACCACCTCACCGACTCACTTTCTTCCGTCGGCAGCTTCCTCGCCATTCTCGGCTCTCGCCTTGGCTTCCCCATTCTCGACAGCATCGCCGCCATCGGTATCTGTCTCTTCATCATCAAAACCGCCTTCGACATCTTCCGCAGCGCCATCAACAAAATGACCGACCACGCCGCCGACGAAGCCACCGAAGACGCCATCCGCCACCTCATCCTCGAACAAGCCAACATCCTCGGCATCGACCGTTTCCGCACCCGCCTCTTCGGCAACAGGATCTACGTCGAAGTCGCCATCCTCGTCAACGGCGACAAAAGCCTCCGCGAAGCCCACAAAATCACCAAACAAGTCCAGCTCGTTATCCAATCCAAGTTCCCCAAAGTCAAGCACTGCTTTGTCTCTGTCAACCCCGCCTAATACCCCTATTAAACTTGCTTTTTCCTTCATTTAACCATAATCCATATTGACTTTTCATCCCGCTTGTGCTATACTGTACAATAGAGAAAACCATACCCAAAATCAAGAAAACCCCGCCCGGACTGCTCTGTCGCTTCGGCCTTATGCCTCAGCTCCTGGGCAGTCCGTTTTTCTCTTGTTCCATTTTCACAAGGGCTAGACGGAATAGCTAACTAAACTAAGGGAACACACAGCGGACAGAAAACCCGAAGGCCTTATTGTTGCCGTTCGTGCCGGGGTTGACGCTCGTGCTATTCACGTACGTTCTGTATGCGTTGGTAGCAGAGTTGAGGGAGGATGTCCACCAGTTCGCGCTCGTGGACTGACTGCCGAGATTGCCTGTCGTACTGACGTTGCCGGCTGACACTGTACCAAAGGCACCGCCACCAAGCTGGATGCCGGTCGTACCTACACTTGTACCAGCTGGTTGCCAGTAACCCATGAATCCTGCACCGGTTGTGACGTTAGCTGCTGCTGGAGCGCCAGCGTTGAAGCTACCGTTGAGTATAGCCCATTCATTGTTAGCGTCGTTAGTACCCGAAGAGTTATCTCGGCCTCTGGGGATTCTCCAGCCTGTTGGGCAGATAGATGTACCACCTGAGCCGAGGGACTCACCGCCTACACCGCCTGTAGCACCTACTGTACCTGTACTAGACATACCTGTACCTGCTCCTGCTGCTGTTGTGTTAGAGACACCTGCACAAGTAGGAGTAGTACCAGTATCTAGACCTAGTGCTGCACACCAGTTGTAAAGGATTTGGTCGCCACAGATCGAAGTCATTACACCAGTACCAGACGCTGTGGTCGGGGAGCAGGTGGTAGTGGTACCAGCTAGGTTAGAGTTATTAGCCCAGCGTCTGGTACTGTTGTTAGCACCGCTAGGGTTATTCCAGTCGGTATTGACGGTTACTTCGCGTAGTCCCCCTACACCGGCTGAGTTGCTCGGTACTACGTCACCGAACGTGTTATTACCATCGCCGGTGTAGGCCAGATTATCCATCATCCAGCATTTGTTATCGGGCATCTTTCTTACACGATACTCCTTACCATCACGGGCGTCTACTAGGTCAACTACATCACCTACTGATAGCATGTTGCACATCGCTGAGGTGAAACTCTGCATGTAGGTTATTGGTGACTCATTGACGCTGGCGGTAAGAGTCACGTTAGCCGTATAGGTACCGGCCGCCAAGGTAGCAGTCGGTCGCACCCCAAAACGAATCGGGGTGTTCTGGAGAGCCGCCGTGCTTGGCAGAGTATCTACGTCACGGACTAGTGTAGCCGTAGTCGGTACAGCCGCGTAAGGCAGTGCTGTCGATGTGTTGCCGTTAGCACCACCACAGGCTGTAGTTAGGCCGCTGTTAAAGCCATTAGTTACGTTAGTCATCCGATCATCCGGGATACAGAAGCCCCAGGTGTTAGTGCCTAGCTGGCTCGGGGAAATAATCGTCCCAGAAGTTGCGTTAATCTGCCCAACTGGGTCGCCAATCAAGGCAGCCGTATCTGTCTCTATGCTTAGGGAGTATCCCCAGCTTGAGTTAGTGTCGACATTAGCGTTAAGACAAGCAAAGTAAGTGTTGCCGTTCGGTACATCTACCGGAATGCTGACGTTACCGCCCGTGGCAGCAGTACAGGCAGAAGTCGCATCCGCCGCACCTAGCGTCATCGACAGTGTATAGTCGATACTTGCTCCGACAATACTACTGCCACTCTCGGCGTTAGCCGGAGCCAGCCTACTGATAATCCCTGCTGTTAGTACGGTGAAAGCACTTGCGGCCACGACCACACCCAGGATTTTAGCCAAAGGCAAATGCTGGACTAATTCTGCTCTTTCCGTTTCGTTGATAGTTGTGCTTTTGCTCATGCTTCCTCCTGCATTTTAATTACCTACCCTAGTTGTCGTCGCCGAAGAGCTACTGCCTATGACACAAGGCAGCAAATGATAGATGTGCTCTCCACCCGTTTTTCTGCGGGCTCGCTTTAAAATGTTATCGCACGTGGCGACGACCAAAAATGAAGTGTGGCGCATAGCACGCCCGTATCTCAGCACACTCAGATGAGTTGCTAGGCAAAATTGAGCAATAAAGCGAAGCGTATTACAGATACGCTGAACAAGTCGCGGAGATTTTAATGCCGCAAATTGCTGAGTATAATAAACACCAAAACAGGGGTTGACAAGGCTTAATTCACGCCATATTCGCAGAGAGAGAGAGAGAGAGAGAGAGAGAGAGAGAGAGAGAGAGAGAGAGAGACATTCACGCCTCAGTCTAACCACTAGCACATTCAGTAATTTTAATCTAGTCCCGAGCATCACTTTTTCTCGTAGATTTCGCAAGTTATACACAGCCGCGTCTCGCGCCAAATCCCACCTAATCGGCAGAATCCCAACGTGTCGCGCCTCCATATAACTCATCATACTTACATACAGTCTACCTAAACCACTAGCCTAATGCAAGACTTTTCTTTTACTTACTTCTTACCAAAAAAAACGAGTCCTCCACAGCCCCGGCCTCACTAATCCAGCCTAAAACCATCCCGCTCCATCACCACCAGCCGCCCCCCCGGCAAGTTGAATCTCTTCCCGCTCCGGTATGTCCGAATAGCTTCCAGTAGCCGCTCCCTCGTCGGCCTCGTCGTTCTAATACCATTCTCCTCCAACCACGCCCTCAGTAGCTCATCCAAAACTTGATCATCAAGCAGGTGGCTCCTAGCTCGATCTCCGAAGACGTCTCGGAGGACAGCAGTCCGAGAGTCAGATGCGACTTCCCCATGGCGATAGGCAAAGTCGACATCGAGTCTGAGGAGACGAGCTAGAGCAGCCTGCTTACTGCGCAAGTCTAGAATCTCTCGCTTCACCTCTATCGGCAACCCCTCCACTCGCCCCCGCAATCGATTCCGCAAATAATGCAAATCACTATTCGTCCCATCCTCCACCCATTCCAGCCCCTTCGCCATCGCATACTCATAAACCTCCACCTTCGTCCACTCGAGTAGCGGCCGCACCACCCCAGGACGATTCATCACCGCCAGCCCCCGCCAGCCCGTCCCCCGCAGTAGATTAATCACCACACTCCCCACCAGATCATCCAAATGATGCGCGACCGCCACCACCTCGCCCTCCCCTCGCAGTCCATCCAACCACCGCCACCTCGCCTCACGCGCCTCCGCCTCACTCACCCCCTCACCCAAAACAGCCCGCCCCACCACGCATTCCAGCTCATATTTCTCCGCCAACCCCCGCACGAACCGCTCATCACCGTCCGCCTCCTCACCCCTAATACCATGGTTAAAATGCGCTACCAAAACCCCTGCCCCGCCACCAAAAGCGCCCTCCCGAACCAACTTATCGAGCATCACCACCGAGTCCACTCCGCCACTCACGGCGAGGATCAACCGCCCCATCCGCCGCCCCCTACGCCCGCTCTAATATGCTGTCGACCAGCCCGTATTTCTTCGCATCCGAAGCCGACAGCCAAAAATCCCGCTCCACATCCGCCGCGATTTTCTTCACCGTCTGCCCAGTGTTCGCAGCCAAAATCTCATTCAACCGCCCCTTCAGCTCCACCGCCTCCCTGAGCATAATCTCCTGATCTGTTACCTTGCCCGTCGTCCCGCTCGACGGCTGATGAATCATCGCCCGCGCGTGCGGCAACATAAACCGCTTGCCCTTCGCCCCACTCGAGAGCAACAGCGCTCCCATCGAAGCCGACAACCCCACTCCAATCGTCTGCACATCCGGTTGAATATACTGAATCGTATCATAAATCGCCAACCCATCATACACCGACCCGCCCGGACTGTTGATATACAGCTTGATGTCGGCTTTCGGATTCTGATACGCCAGATACAAAAGCTGCGCCACTACCAACCCCGCCGACCTAGAATCCACCTCTTCACCCAGCCAAACCACCCGCTCATTGAGCAGCCGCGAGAAAATATCAAACGCCCGTCCGCCCTCCGGCCCCTCCTCTATCACCATCGGTATCACAAATCCCTTTGTCTTCGCCTCATTCATGCTTATATCCTACCATGCTATCCTCCGTCCGTCAACCTCTCCCCGTGCCCTATTTCACCATATTCCCTCCATTTGTCCACCTCTGTTATACCACGTTTTAACCACAATCAGTATTGACTTTCTTGACCAAGTGTGCTATACTGTGTAGAGTAGAGCAATTTTTGCTTGGCCCTTGACAATAAGTTTTACGAACCGCCCCGAGCGAATGCTTTTGGCGGACAAGCGGCCCGGCAAATCTTGTCCTAAATACATGCCTTAAGGAGGCCTTTTTATGAAGAAAGTTACCCTTGCCAAAATCACCGCAACCCTGTTAGTCGCCGTACTCCTGTTATCCAGCGTCACCGCTTTCGCGTCCGACCAACCAGCCTCAGACCCCGGCCAACCCACACCCCAACCAGTCTCCGACATCCACCAAAACTTCCAGCTCATCACCGTCCACGACGGCGATGACAACGCCTACACCTGGTGGATGCCGAACGCTAACGAACTCCCCACCGAAGAACAACAACTCTTCGCCATGGGCATGTCCATCCCTAACCACCTGCCACTATTCCACCGCAGCGACGTCTCCGCCATCGGCCAACAAGTCGGCGTCGGCCTCAGCCCAAACGGCACCACTCGCGCCGAATTCATGCACGCCATCCTCACCTACCTCGTCATCGAAGGCATTGATTTAGAAGCCGCTTTCCCCGTCATCAACACCGACGCCAGCCTCATCCTCGACATCGACGTCAGCACCATGGCCGAAGGCGCCCGCCACGGCTGGGGATTACTCTGGGGCTACCAGAGAGGCATTATCTTCGGCGACGGCCAAGGCTATCTCATGCCCGACCGCCAACTCACCTCATGGGAACTCAATACCATCATGGACCGCATCGCCTGGGAGATTTTCAGCAACGCCGACCTTCCCTCTCGCCCCGACCGCCCTTCCGACCAGCCCTTCAACTGGCCCGCCGCCATCCTCCCCTGGGTCGGCTGGTAATCCAAAAGCCCTAAAAACCCCCACCATCAGCCTCGGACAACCCCAAAAACCGTAAAACTTATCAAAAAGCCCCGCCTCACCGCGGGGCTTTCTTCTTGCTAAAAGCCGACGCCGACGACCTATTTCTCTCCCAAATAGACCTTCATCGCCTCAAAATACCCCTGTGGATCACCGGTCGTATGCCAAGTTCCCTCAGCTTGCGCCGTCAAAACTTTTCCGCCCGCCTGCACAATCGCATCAATTGCGTCCGCCGTCCAAAGCTCCGCATCCTTACCAGTGTGCCTTGGCGTCAGATACTGAAATACCTTATCTGTCAACAGATACCGCCCATAACTCGCCAGCTGCGACGGCGCCTCCTCCTGCTTCGGCTTCTCAATCAGCCGCTTGAGCTGCTCTGTCCCAGCCTGAAACTCCACCGAACCATATTTCTCAATTTCCGCCCCCTCGACCTCTTGCACCGCGATAATCGCGTCCGCGTCCGGAGCTTCCTCAAACTTTTTCATCAGAGCCTTCACCGCCCCGCTCCCACCAAGCACCACGTCATCCGAATACAGCCCCAAAAACGCCTCCCCCTCCGGCAAATACGGCTCCGCGCTCTTAAACGGCGACCCGTTCCCGTACGGCAAACTCGGATCTTGCTCGATCACGGTCACGTCCGCCATCGCCAGCACCTCCCGCACCGGCGCAAACCTCTTCGCCTTCCCCTGCGACTCGAGAAGCTTCGCCACATGCTCGGCACCACTCTGAAAGTAATCCTCGTATATGGATTTACCCTCCCTCGTCGACACAATAATAATTTTTTTAATCCCCGCTTCCACGCACTCCTCCACCACGAGCTGCATCACCGGCTTTGCCCCCAGCGGAATCATCGCTTTCGGGATTGTTTTTGTGATTGGCAAAAAACGGCTTGCGAACCCAGCGTCTGAAATCACCGCCGTCGTCGGCGCTTTATAACCCATCTCTCCTCCTTTAAGTAGTAGTTGAGACTATATTATAGCACATTAACTTCCTTCGCCACTGTCTCGACAGGATGGGTAGGGGCTAATGGCCCGGGAGACCAATCTGTAGAAGTCCGTTGGGCCTCACCCTCTTTGTCTTCAACCACGAACTTATCGGGTGCAACCTTACGTAGTACAGCTTTTATCTCGAGCGAGGGCGTCATAAAACAAACAGGCCGTTCCCTCCGCTGTGTCTACCCGTAGGGGGTGGGGAGGATCTGTGAGTGATAACGAACGCCGAAGCCTTTAGCGTAGGCATAAAGCAGATCAAAATGACATTTTGTCTGCTTTATTGCGAGCTTTAGCGAGCTAGATAAAAGGCGTGTCAAGGTACAATTCCTCTGCAACGTCCCGCAGGTTGGCAAACCGAGGGGGAAGAAAAATCCCCCTGTAA
>WRMD01000005.1 GCA_009777315.1 Candidatus Saccharimonadota bacterium | reverse complement strand
CAGACCGCAATCTTAGTCTAGCACCGGGAGGTTTTAGAATGGCAACAGCCATAATGACGCTAAAGCCTTGCCCCCGGCATAGCCGGGGGTTTAGGGTGGCCAAATAGTTAGCGCGTCCTAAGACGCGCCTAACAACCCAAAGAGGTTTACTAGGTAAGCCTCATTAGTATCATTTTATAACAAGTCAACACATAAAAGCAAGTCTAAGAACTTCGCCACTGTCTCGGCGGGCGAGTTTTGGGTTTCTAATACCCTGCATGCACAGTCTGTCTTTTTACGAATTCATACATCCTCTCTAACCTCTGATGCAAGTGTTACGCACGTATATATTGATGACGGACGTGCCTGGCCAGCTGTTAATGGCTACCACAAAAGTCATGGCATGTCCCTCCGCTGTGTCTACCCGTAGGGGGTGGGGAGTTATGTTATAATCAAACCAGAACTAAAAGGAGGTTAATTATGGCGGAGACATTAGGCTCGAACGGTGGCGAGAATGAAGTCGGCTCTCAATGGGGCGCCTTGACCAAAGAAGCTGATGCTATTCGTAACAACGAAGGCCCGGGTACAGATCGAGAGGCAAGCTTGCGAAACCAGGCCAACGCTCTGGGTGCTGAAGCGGACGAGGCTCGCATCAAGCACCTAGAAGAACAAGCGGACAAAATCCGAGAATCTCAAGGTCCCGGCACCGATTCCGAGTGGAATTTGCGTCAACAAGCCAAAGCTCTTCGCGAAAAAGCAGCATAGCCGACATACCAACCAAAGGTAAAAGCGCCCCAAAAGGGGCGCTTTCTAAATTACTCAAAATGCGATTATGCAGGGGCTAAGGGGTTAGGGTGAAGATTAGGACTAAAGATTATTGCTTAGTTATGCGGTGCGGTATTTAGTCGCCAACTTCAGGTATGCGTCCTCGGAATCGGTCCCAGGACCGCGGTCATTACGAACTTTCTCCGCCTTTTCTTCATAGTATTGCACGCGGGCGGGGTTCGCTTCAGGGCCGATAGCGTCGGCTTGGCGTTGTGAACTCGCCTCTCTGTCTGTACCGGGTCCGTACGTCTCCCTTTGGAAATCTACGTCCTTCATCAATGCCAGCCACTGTTTTCCTAATTCATGCATGGTATTACCTCCTATTTTTGAGTATTTTAAGTTGCATTAGGATGGGCAAAAAGAATAACACATCCCCCATCCTGCCACCATTATAGCACACTCGTCTCAAAAAGTCAATACTCCTTATGCTTACCCCTTAAAGCCCCATTGCAAAGCCACACATTTCGTGTTATAATGCCAGCAGCAGCACCAGCGCACCTTCATATAGCCCCACCCCATGAAGGTAGCGACTATTCTTAAAGGAGGTTTTTGAAATTGGCTCAAAACATCAGGTACATCACGCTCCGAGACTACATCAGAGAAGTAGCTCGGAAAGGTTTAGAAGCCATCAGCCACTACGCCGCCTATCTGGAGGTTCGCCTCACGATTTACATGGTCGCCGTCGTGTACCCAAACGACCCTATGAGGAGGATTCAAATCTACCATGACGAAGCACCGTGGTTACTTGAGTATGTAGAGCATCACTATGCGCAAATGCTACTCAGGCTCGAAGCGGGCGAAGAGGTGGTCAGCGTGACAATCGAACTTTTTGGCGACGAAGTGTCCTTTGTACCTATCACCATACCGCAAAGCCACACCAGCCAAGAGACCCAGCATCGCATACAGCACCACGCTTCTCGCTGTATGGCTGGTTATTTGTCGAAGTGCTCCCCAGCCCCGCTCTCGTAGCGGGGTTCAACATATGATATAATACGTTTAGAAATGCGAATTCACTTCGCAGTTTCTGAACTTAGTTAAGGAAAGGAAGAAAACCTTGGTTTTCTTAATGAAATAAGGAGTTTTGTGCCAAAATACACCGGTAACGTCGGCAAACCAGCCCAGAATAATAAATCAAAAAAGTCTCACCCAGGCAGTTTTTTCCGTTCCATCTTTTTCTGGCTCATTATCATTTTTGGCGCCCTCTGGCTCATCGGCATGACTCAAGCCGGTGGCGAATCCCTTGAAGAAGTCCCGATTTCTGACGTCATCCGCCGCGCCAACGCCGGCGAGATCAGTAGGCTCGAAATCACCGGCACCGAAGTCATTATCACCCCCGTCGGCTCCGAAGAACCCACCGAACGCTCCAGAAAAGAAGCCGGCAGCTCCATCTGGGAGCAAGGCCTCGAACACAACTCCACCGAAGTCACCATCAGCGAACCCTCCCGCTTCTGGGACATCGTCCTCGACGCCTCCCTCCTCCTCATCCCCATCATCATTATCGGCGTCCTTTTCTTCCTCATGATGCGTAACCTCTCCGCCCAATCCAGCCAATCCATGAACTTCGGCAAATCCCGCGCCCGCCTCTATGGCACCGACGGCAAAAAGGTCACTTTCGCTGACATCGCCGGCAACGATCACGCCAAACAAGACCTCCAAGAAGTCGTCGATTTCCTCAAATCCCCCAAGAAATACGAAGCCCTCGGCGCCAAGATCCCTTCCGGGCTCCTCCTCGCCGGCGACCCCGGCACCGGTAAAACCCTCATGGCTCGCGCCGTCGCAGGCGAAGCTGGCGTCCCATTCTTCTCGATCTCCGGCTCCGAATTTGCCGAAATGTTCGTCGGTGTCGGCGCCTCTCGCGTCCGCGACCTCTTCGACAAAGCCAAGAAAAACTCCCCCAGCATCATTTTCATCGACGAAATCGACGCCGTCGGTCACAAGCGCGACGCTCGCGGTGGCGCCGGCCGCGAAGACGAGCAGACGCTCAACCAAATCCTCACCGAAATGGACGGTTTCGACGGCAAAACCGGCGTCATCGTCATCGCCGCCACCAACCGCGTCGACATGCTCGACCGCGCCCTCCTCCGCCCCGGCCGCTTCGACCGCCACATCAACGTCACTCTCCCCGAGCGCATCGACCGCGAAGCCATCCTCGCTGTCCACTTCAAAAACAAACCCCATCAAAAGCTCGACCTCGACGCCCTCGCCGCCAAAACCGCCGGCTTATCAGGGGCAGACCTCGCCAATGTCGCCAACGAAGCCGCCATCATGGCTGCACGCGCCGGCCGCAAAGAAGTCATCAATGCCGACCTCACCGAAGCCTTCGAAAAGGTCGCCATCGGCCCCGAGCGCAAAAACAAAGCCCTCACCCAACATGAACGCGAGCTCACCGCCTACCACGAAGCCGGCCACGCCATCGTCGGCCACCTTCTCCCCGACTCCGATCCCGTCCACAAAGTCACCATCATCCCCCGCGGCCGCACCGGCGGCGTCACTTGGTTCCTCCCGCCCGAAGACCGCAGCTACAAGAGTATTTACGAATTCAAAGACATCATGGCCCGCGCCATGGGCGGCCGCATCGCCGAGCAGCTAGTCTACGGCGTCGACGCCGTCACCACTGGTGCCGGCTCCGATCTCCGTCACGTCGCCGAGCTCTCTCGCGCCATGATTACCGAAGAAGGCATGGGCAAGAAGCTCCGTCACCAAGTCTTCCCCACCTCTGATAGCGGCTTTTTCGCCGGCGTCGTCAAACCCTTCTCCGAAGACATCATCAAAGAAATCGACACCGAAGTCGCCGCCCTCACCGAAGAAGCCGCCAAACGCGCTGAAATCGTCCTTAAATCCAACCGCACCTTCCTCGATCATCTAGCCAAAGTTCTCCTCGAAAAAGAAACCCTCGATCAACAAGAAGTCACTAAAATCCTCGAAAAAGCAACCCTCCCCACCTCTGTCAAGCTCCACTAAAATCCACAAATTACCATAATAACTATTGACTTTTTGTGCCTCTTGTGCTATACTGTAAGCAAGAACAAGCCTCCCTTTATATGGGAGGTTGTTAGGGAGAGGCCTCTCCCTAACTCTGGCATGCCAGAGCGTTCATCAGCTGTATCTTTACACATTTGTTAGGATAAGATGGACTAATGGACCATGTCTCTGTTCGACCCCAAAACATACCAAAAGGAGAGATGTATCATGAGAAAAGTAGCCTTGCCGCTACTGACGCTACTGTTAGCGTTGTCAGCCCTTACCGCATGCAGCGGTAACAATTACCCGCAAAACGAGGACCGCAGCTTGGCCGTCGTTTTTGCAGTCGGACCGGTCGCCAATAGCGCCAGCCCCGACTACAAGAACAGCCATGTGCAAAGAATCCTCACCGACGCTACCTGGAATGGTAGCAGCGTCGGCCGCGTCATCCTCGACGGAGACGCCCGTCGCGTAGTCACTGTTGCCGAGTACCGCGCTGTGGACTCCGGCATTTTTGGCGACCCCACCTCCGAGCGCAACGAGCGCCGGGATTTTTGGCCGGGAGAACTTGCCACTTTGTTGACTGAAAACGCGACCGCTCGTAGCGAAGAAACCAACCCGCTCGCCGCGCTGAACGCCGCCGCCACTTGGCTGGACGGTTTCGGCAGCGGCTATCGCAGGCATGTCATCATCATGCATTCCGGTCTACAGACCAAGATGCCTCTGGACATGCAAGCTTTACCCTTTGGGTTAATAAGCAGCGGAGAGCACCCCACCGACTATGGCATCGAGGACATCGTTAGTATTTTGGCCTCTCGCCGCATGATTCCCGAATTTCCGTCCGGCACCCAAATCACCTGGATTGGTCTCGGCCACACCGCCGACGACCAAGACCAGCCTGATGTAATGCAGCTGGAATGGTTGGAGAATCTCTGGCAAGCCATCGTTTTTGAAGGCAGCGGAGCGACGATTAACTTTGTCGACTCTGTCAGCGCCGACGACAACGCACGGGGCACTCTACCTCATGTTACCCTTGTACCCATGGATGGTCATGAAGGCTCGCTTGGTGAGATTTTTGAAGTCGAACCGCCAGCCCCGGCCCCCGAAATTGACGAGGAAGAAGATTTCATGGAAGCCATTGTGCTCAATGAACACCTTCGCTTCATCGCCAACACGGCCGACCCCATCCACCGCGAACAAGCCGAAGAACTCCTGGGCGCTATTGGCGAGATTCTCGCCTCCCGCCCGGACATTACGGTTTTGGTTTATGGCGGCACCGCACGCGTTGCTAACCCAACTTTGAGTGGCAGCGCTAACCTATCCCGCGAACGCGCAGAGTACGCGGCCCGTATTATGGTCGCGGCCGGCGCCCGCCCTGACCAAATCGTCACTCGCGGCACCGCTTGGGAAAACGACCGTTTTGACTCGAGCGACCCCCTTAATGAAGCCAACCGATTCGTCGCTATCGTCAATATCGATAGCAGCGAAGCTCAGGCCGTCATTGCGCGGCACCCACAATAGGAGGTGACATGGATGCAAGACTACGAAGATGCTAGAACTGCTCCGGAAGAAGAGTTGCCGGACCCCTTTAAATACGACCCCACCCGTCAATACATCGTCGGAATCGACACCAACGCTCTCTACGACATCGCCAGTCGGACTATCCTCGGTCTCTATGACTCCGTAGGTGAAGTTACCGATGACTACATTCAGACGGTTATCGACCGTCTCACCAAGAATGCCGAAGCTGCGCTGGAAATTTACCGGGTCGAACAGCTCACGTATCAAAAACAGCTTCGCGAGGAGAATAGCAACCTCAAGCAGTCTTTTGACGATGCGCGTGCCAGATGCAAAGCGCACTTTTACGGTAGCTCCGACGACAAAGTCGTGGGCAAGATTCCCGAGGTGGCTTCTAAGCTCAAAGAGCTGCTTGAGACCAAGGCGTTCCGAACCCGGGCCCTTGATTTTCGTCGCAAGCAGCAAGAAAAGCAGCAAGAAGCCGCCACATCGACCACCGGAAGGAGGCTAAGAGGATGAGAAAAGTACTCAGATGGCTTAGTAAAGCTGAGCGTCTTCGTCGCAAGGATACGGACATTATTAACCGTAGCGACCCCGAAAGCATGGTCAGCCTTAAGAAGATTTTTGCCATGGTTATACTATTCCTCTTCGACGTCGCGCTGTTTTTCTTGATGTTGGACCCGATCGCCGGCGAATCGCCCGCGTTCGTCTTCATCATCGTTGCCGTACTCATTCTCGCCATAGACGGCTCGCCTATCATGGCCGCCAGCTATCAGCAACCGGATGAGTTTCGCATTTGGAGAGCGCGATTTAAGAAGTGGCTTGCCCGCAATAACCCCTCCGGCGCTCCGGCTCCGGTCCAACAGCGGGCGGTTATCGAGTCTACTGCACCCGCTGTCAAGAAGCGAACTTGGAGAAATAGAAACGCCGACCCCAGTACTACCCCAGAAGCGGCGACATCATCAACTGAGCGGTCCGCCTCTCCGTTGACAATGCCCGTCCGCCCCCTGAATATGGATGGCGAAATTATCGCCGAAGACGCCCGCCCTCTTCAGAAGCAACCCATGGCCGCCACCCTCGACAAGGTTACCAACTCCATGCTTCTGATTGCCGCCATCGTCCGCGCTTTTGCGGTCATGATGTCGCAATACCCCTGGCTACACAGCACCATGGGCCGCACTTTCGAAAACACCCCTTGGTTAGCGGTTGGGTTGGCCTTCTTGGCCGCCCAGGTATTCGGCATTCTTTGCAGCGCCTCCCTCCTCGTCACTTCGCGCTTCATCGCCGCCCTGGCCGCCCCCATGTTCAACCCGTTCAACTACCTCGATAAGTTCTGGTCGCGCAAGAAGAGCGCACTAGAGCGCGAGTGTGAACGCCAGCTTCAGGAAATCGGCGACCCTGTGTACCACCGTGTCGTCTCAGATGACGACATCAACCGGCAATGCGACTCCATTAAAGGCGCTCTTAGCACCTTCCAAAGGACGTCCATCGCCCAGCTTCGCAGCGAGTTTGAAGCTCACCGCCTGGCCCAAGATAAACTAAAAGCCGAGGAAGAAGAGGCCAGAAAGCTCGCAGAAGCAGCCCGCCAGAGCACGACCGTGACCAACCCTTCCGAGGAAGGTTTTGCGGCCACCTAAAGCAAGTCCTAACAATGTATGCATGTCCCGCCCTAACAGAGGCGGGATTTTTGCTTGCCTTCCTTTGCCTTCACCCTAGCATTTATCCCTATAATATGGCAAAAAACTACCATTTTACCGACTTTTTAGCATAAAAGTATTGACTTTTCAAACCGAGTGTGCTATAATGGACATAGACTCAAGGAAGTTTACCAACCCCAATATACCCAAAAACCGAAAGGAGTGGATTTTAATGTTAAACCCTGGATTCAACCCCAAGTTCGTTAAGGACGCGCTCGTGACAAGCGGTCTCCCCGATGCGACCGCGCAAGGCTGTGTCAACAACATCAAGGCCATAGTGCCCGATGCCAAGGAGTCGATATTCGACGGCCTCAACAAGTCCGCGCGTGAAGACCTGGAAGGCGCCATTTACGAGATGTTCGACTCCGAAACCCCCGACTCGCTCAATATCACGGGCGACAAGACAAGGGCTCTCTGCGTCGCGCTCGTTCATAATGAGCGCAACAGTGAATACCTGCTAATCCTTTTCGCGCTTAAAGCGGGCTTGCACCAAGCTCAGACCCGCCAAGACGCGCTCGATGAGCTTTATGCGCTCTATGAGTCATCCGACAGCCTCCCCGGATTCACCTTGGGGAAAGATACGGACCCGGACGCGCTTATGGAAAAGCTTGTCACGTGGCTTAGGCGCTGCCAAATGCAAGTTGAAAGATGCTATGGCGACAAAGACGGAAAGGTTCAAAGGTTGCCTGAAGAGCCCCAAGATTGGAGCGACATGGACGACGAGAGGATGGATACCGCGTTTATCCTCGCTACTTGGAACACTCGCGCGAAAGCGTTTTCCGGCGGGAGCCTCAAAAACAGAGGCAAAAAGGAGGGCGGCGGCGCCTGATAACGCCCCACCACAATCCGCACACGGGTTTTAAACATGAACCAAGCCCCGCCAATTGGGGCTTTTTTCATTCCCAGATTTTCCGGGGAACCCTACCCCTCCCTAAAAATCAACATGCTATCCCCATAGCTCAAGAAATCATATTTCTCCCTGATCGCATGCTCGTACGCCCCCATCAACCGCCCCCAGCCCGCCATCGCCCCCGCCAACATCAGCACCGTCGACTTCGGCGCATGAAAGTTCGTCAACATCCCATCCACCACCTTAAACCTATACCCCGGGTAGATAAAAATATCCGCCTCCCCCACCATAGTTCCCGTGCTATACGCGTGCTCCAGCGCCCTCGTCGCCGTCGTCCCTACCGCCACCACCCGGCCTCCTCCCCCCTTTGCCGCCTCTATCGCCGCCCTCGTCTCCTCCGGCACCTCATAATACTCCTCATGCATTTTATGCTCGTCCAACTTCTCCACCCGTATCGGCAAAAACGTCCCGAGCCCCACATGCAACGTCAAATAACACACCTCCACCCCCTTCTCGCGAATCCGCCCCAGCAGCTCCTCCGTCATGTTTAGCGAAGCTGTCGGCGCCGCCGCACTCCCCTCCGCCCGCGCAAACACCGTCTGATAACGCTCCGTATCCGCCTCCGTCGCCTCCCGCTTCAGATACGGCGGCAACGGCACCTCCCCCACTTCCGCCGCCAGAGCCAACAAGTCACCCCCTACATGCACTTTCTCACCCCGATACAGCGCCTGCGTTTTCCCAAGAACCATCAGATCTCGCACCCGACCACCCTCATCCGTCACCTTCACCCGCGCCGGGAACACTTTCGTATCGTTCAGTACCAGCACATCCCCTGGGCTTAGCCACTCATCCAGCCTCGCATATCGACTATCCACTAACTCCTCACCCCTTAACACCAACAGCCGCGACACCCCTCGCACCTTCGGCGGATGTTTCGCAATCCGCTCCTCCGGCAACTCATAATCAAACTCCGATACCGACAAATTCATCACCCCTAGTATAACACGCCGACGACCCCGTGAGCGTTAGCGAGCGCCGGAGCCCCCTTTCTTGGATGGAGGCATAGAAAAAGACCCCCTTGCGTCCAAGGGGGATCTAGTGGCTTTATAGAGGCGGTTGCCCGAGAATCTACGGGATTTGAGTCCGAAACCGCTAGATAAACTGAGGCGGTTTTGTGCACATTCTTCCTCGCATCCAAGTCCTACTGCAGCCAAAGCCGCCGAAAGATTTCGCAAATGATGCGCGTAGATTTCGTGGTTGCCGTCCGCTCCTGACGCTTGATATCTTCGAACAACACTACGTCGTGCTCGAAAACAGGGGTGGTGCTTAGCGCTTCCGGGGTCTTGAAAGTGGTTTTACTGGCCACTAAAGTTGCGAGCTCCCGGGCGGGCCAGACGGTTAACTATGGCGGTTGTGACAGAGAACGATGGCCCCCGATCGCTTCTAGCTCACGCTATGCGTAAAGATGACGGTTTTCCTGGCCGTCGGTCGCAAAGGGAGTAAGTTACTCACGGTAACCAATATTGATTGTTCTGGGCAAAAAGCGCCCGTCACGATGCCTAAATAAAGCCGGAAAGAGCACCGCTGGCAGAATTATAGCTTGGGAAATACCTACCCGCGGTCTACTTCCAGTATAGCACACCCGCACCACAAAGTCAAGTATTCAGCAACAAATTACACCATCTTCTGTGCCGAAGGCACGCCCAGAGGGCTTACTATGCCCATCTGGGCAGAAATGAGGCAAAATCACACTTTTGCCCCATTTCTTAGTACTACTAGTCGTTCGCCATAACGATGTTGCCATCATATTTCAACGCCATCTGCGCCAGCTTCATCGCATGATTCTTCTCGTCCGAAATAATCTCCTTAATCACCGCTATATCATCCGCGCTCATGATCTTCGGTAGCAACTCCAAATACCCCTCAATCGCCTCCTGCTCATCAGCCGCGTTCTTCGCCAAAAGCGCCGCCAACTCATAGTTTTCTGTGTTCATCATTTCTAACCTCCTTGTGTTAAAATAATTATATCACGCTTCTTTACAGCGGTAGTGGCAAAAAATCCACAAAAACTCCCAAAAAGTCCTTGACACACTACATTCAGTGCTCTAAAATAAACATAGACACTAGATATAGCGTCGCCATAAAACATAAAACAACATATAGAACATACTAAGGAGGTAAATGTTCAAGCAAATCAAAAAGCGCGATGGAAGCGTGAGGGTGTTTAAACCCGAAAAAATCACCATAGCCCTAACCAAATCTGGGCTAAGTACCGGCGAATTCGACGAAAAGATCGCCGCCAAACTCACCGAAAAGGTCCTCGAAAAGGCCGAAAAAGAGATCAAAGTCCGCATGCCCGGCGTCGAGCAAATCCAAGACGTCGTTGAGCAAGTTCTCCTCGAAAGCCGCTACCGTGCCACTGCCAAGCATTATATCCTCTACCGCGAGGAACGCAGTCGCATCCGCGAAACCAAATCCAACCTCATGAACACTTACCGCATGATTGCCCTTGCCTCCGCCAAAGAAGACAGCGACGTCAAACGTGGCAACGCCAACGTCAACGGCGACGGCGCCATGGGCAAAATGCTCCAATTCGGCGCCGAAGGCTCCAAAGAATTCACCATGAACGTCCTCCTCCGCCCCGAATACGCCGCAGCACACCGAAATGGCGACATCCACATCCACGACCTCGACTTCTGGGCCACCGGCACCATGACCTGCTGTCAAATCGACCCCCTACTACTCTTCAAAGATGGATTCAACACCGGCCACGGCTTCTTGCGCCCTCCTAACTCTATCGGCTCCTACGCTGCTCTCGCCGCTATCATCATCCAAGCCAACCAAAACGAACAACACGGCGGCCAATCCATCCCCAACTTTGACTATGCCATGGCTCCCGGCGTCAACAAAACCTACCGCAAATCTCTGAAAAAGAACTTCATCAAATATCATGCGTTCACCGGCAAAAAAATGCCCAACATGCCTGATTTTAGTAAAATCACGTTCGGCGACGACAAAAAATTAGCCAAAATAGGCATTCCCGACAAAATAGTCTCTGAGGCCAAAGTCGATACCGAAAACCAAACCCAGCAAGCCATGGAGGGCATCATTCACAACCTCAACACCATGCACTCCCGCGCCGGGGCCCAGATCCCATTCTCCAGCCTCAACTTCGGCACCGACACCTCACCCGAAGGTCGCCTCGTCAGCCGCGCCCTGCTCGAAGCCATCTGGAACGGCCTCGGCCGTGGCGAAACCCCTATCTTCCCCATCTCCGTCTTCAAAGTCAAAGAAGGCATCAACTACAACCCCAAAGACCCCAATTACGACCTCTTCAAGCGCGCCATGGAAGTCAGTGCCAAACGCCTCTTCCCCAACTTCGCCTTCATCGACGCCCCCTTCAACCTCCAGTATTACAAAAAAGGCGACTACAACACCGAAATCGCCTACATGGGTTGTCGCACCCGCGTCGCAAGCAGCGTCTTCCCCGAAAGTGACGGCCAAACCACCCGCCGCGGCAACTGCTCATTCCTCACTATCAACCTCCCCCGCATCGCCATCAAACACGGCATCGCCCGAAACGGCAACATCGAAGCTGACTGGAGCGGCTTTTACAAAGAACTCGACGAAAAAATCAACCTCGGCGCCGACATCATGGCCGAACGCTTCGACTTCCAGGCCGCCCAGCACACCTACAACTTCCCCTTCTTAATGGGCCAAGGTGTTTGGTTTACTAGCGAGAAGCTCGAACCCGGCGACGTCGTTCGCGAAGCCGCCAAACACGGCACCCTCTCGCTCGGCTTCCACGGTCTCGCCGAAGCCCTCGTCGCCATGACTGGCTATCATCACGGCGAGAACGAAGAATCCGCCGAACTCGGCCTCGACATCATCGCCCACATCCGCGAAAGACTCGACGCCCTCGCCAAAAAACGCAAGCTCAACTACTCCCTCCTCGCCACCCCAGCCGAAGGCATCGCCGGCCGCTTCACCAAAATCGACCGTAAAGAATTCGGCGAATTAAAAGGCGTCACCGATCGCGAGTTCTACACCAACTCCTACCACGTCCCCGTCTACCAGCCCATCTCCGCCTTCGACAAAATCGAAAAAGAAGCCCCTTATCACGCTCTCTGCAACGCCGGCCACATCACTTACGTCGAGCTCGACGGCGACCCCTTGCAAAACCTCGACGCCTTTGAAGCCATCATCCGCAAGATGAAAGAATCCGGCATCGGTTACGGCTCCATCAACCACCCCGTCGATCGCGACCCAGTCTGTGGCTACTCCGGCATCATTTCCGAAGAAATCTGCCCAGCCTGCCGCAGAAAAGAAGGCGACGTACCCTTTGAGCGACTCCGCCGCATCACCGGCTACCTCGCCGGCTCACTCGAACGCTGGAACGACGCCAAAAAAGCCGAAGAAAAGGCCCGCGTCAAGCACAGTGTCGATGGTGTCTACACCCGCTCCCAAAAAGAAGTCCGCGAGCAAATCAAAAAAGACACCGACAAGATGCTAGGCAAAAACTAGGCAACTTCATGGCAAAAGACAGCTTTCTTAGGCTCGCCGGTCCCATCGAACATGACAGTATCACTAATGGCGACGGCCTTCGCGCCGTCGTCTGGACCCAGGGTTGCACCAAACACTGCCCCGGCTGTCAAAATCCCGAAACCTGGCCCCTGCAGGGCGGCGTTGAAGTCCCCATCGACGAAATCAAGGCCGAGCTTAAGCAACTCCCAGGGCAATCCGGTCTCACTTTTTGCGGCGGCGAGCCGTTCTTACAAGCCCTAGCCTGCCTCGAGCTCACCCGCTGGGCCAAGCGAGAGATGGGCTGGAATGTCTGGTCATTCTCTGGCTACACTTACGAACAGCTCCTCGAAGCCGACCCGCCAAAACGCGCTTTCCTCATGGAACTCGACGCCCTCATTGACGGCCCCTTCATCCTTAAACAGCGCGACCTCACTCTCAAGTTCCGCGGCTCTAAAAATCAACGCCTCCTCCATCTTAGCAAAGGTAAAATAACTCGCCAAGAGTAGCCTATGTCTAAAACTTTCTATTTCGACTACAACGCCAGCGCCCCCCTCTCGCCCGAGGCCAAGCAAGCCATCATAGACTCGCTCGACGATTTCGGCAACCCTTCCAGTCTCCACGCTCCCGGCACTAGAGCCCGCCAAAAAATCGAGCTAGCTCGCGCCCTCGTTGTCGCCAGCATCAACGCCCAAAGCGAGCAGCTCCTCTTCACCTCCGGCGGCACCGAAGCCAACAACCTCGTCCTCGCCGCCTTCCCTTCCGCCCTCATCTCCGCCACCTCCCACCACAACGCCCTTCATCATCTTAGCCGCGACGGTTTCCAAGCTATTCCCGTCGACCAAAACGGCTATCTCGACCTCACTTTTCTCGCCCAAGAACTCGCAAACCACCAACCAACCCTAGTCAGTTTCGAACTAGCTAACAACGAAACCGGCGTCGTTCAAGACGCCACCAAAATCATCTCCCTCGCTAAAAAATACGGCGCCCTCGTTCACATCGACGCCGTCCAAGCCTACGGCAAGCTCCCGCTCGACGTCGCCGCCTTGGGTGCAGATTTCCTCACCATCAGCGGCCATAAAATCGGCGCCCCCATGGGTGTCGGTGCCCTTTACATAAAAGATCCCAAGCTCACCCACAACCAACTCGCCCCTCGCGGCAACCCCACTCCCAACTACCTCGGCATCATCGGTTTCGGCGCCGCAAGCACCAAAATCCCCACTCTCGTCAAACAACAAGCCGCCCTAAAACCTCTCCTCGACCACCTCAAAACCCGTATCGAGAGCGAAATCTCCGCCTCATCCGTCAACGGCTCCCCCGACCTCCCCAATACCCTCAACGTCTCTCTACCCCACGCCGAAGGCGAATCCATCGTCCTCGCCCTCAGCGAACGAGGCATAGCCGTCTCCACCGGCTCCGCTTGCGCTAGCTCGAGCGCCTCCAACCCCTCCCACGTCCTCCTCGCCACGGGCAAAGGCCGCGAAGTCGCCCACAGCTCCATCCGCATCAGCTTCGGCCCCAATACCACCAAATCCGACCTCGACCATCTCCTCACCGAACTCAAATCCGTCGTCACCTACCTCCGCAGCTTTTCAACTCGTGCAAAAGGAGCTAAAAATGTCTGATTTCCCCTATTCCGACGCCGTCAAGCAGCACTTCCTTCATCCAAAAAACTACCTCATGGGCGACGAATCCGCCTTCCAGTACGACGGCCGCGGCGTCGCCGGCAACCCCGTCTGCGGCGACGAAATGATCATCATGATCAAGGTCAAAGACGACCGCATCACCGACATTGCCTGGAAAACTTACGGCTGTGCTTCCGCCATCGCCTCTACCTCCGCCCTTTCCGAACTTGCCAAAGGCCAGACCCTTGACCAAGCTGCCGCTATCACTGCCCAACAAGTTGCCGACTATCTTGGCGGCCTACCCGAACACAAATTCCACTGCTCCGTCCTCGGCTTCCAAGCCCTCCGCGCCGCCGTCGCCGACTACCGCGGCGAAGCCAAAGCCAGCGAAACCCCGCCTACTTCCCCTGCTTCACCCGCTTGCCGTTCCGGTTCGCACCCTTCCCCACATCCGGCAGCAGCCAAATATCCTCCGCCTCCGGCTTAAACCGCTTATTCAGCCAATGCCCTAAGCCCCCTACCCCAGACGACTCAGCAAACTTCGTCACCCCGCCCGACAAAATCAAATATCGCCCGTCCCGTTCCCACATCCCATACGCGTGCGGCTGCCCCACCAGATACCGAGGCCCAAAAAATCCCCGCTTCGCCATCAACTTCCTTAGCGCCAGCGGCACCAACCCCGCGTGATGATGCCCACTTAGCACCAAATCCACCTTATCCAAAATCGGCACCGCTTCCTTTGTCCGTAGCCGTCCTCCCATCAAAAACCCACCCGGTGAATGCGACAGCATGATATTATAATTTTTCTTCTGCAAAGCGTTCTTTGGTATCGCCGCCACTGCCGCATCAAACTCCTTTTGATCCTCCAGCCCCCGCTGATACCAATTCTCCGGCATGTTCAACGCGCTAAAAGTCAGCCACGGCGTCGCCTCGTAGACCGAAAATTGCTCTTTTAACAGCGCGCAGTTTTTAATCCCCTCTACCGTTTTATAAAACTCATGATTTTCCCGCACCTGCGGCCTTCGAAACATCCCAAAGAACCCTCGACCCAGCGCCACCATCTCGTGATTGCCAATCGTTATTACCACCTTGGTCAGCTTCGCCAAATCCTTCAGCCACTCTATCACGGAAGCCCCATCCGACCCCGAATGATCCAGCGTATCCCCCACCAAGCACAGATAATCCGGCCGCGTGTCTCGCACTAAAGCCGTAATCCCGGCAAACATCCTGCTATTTTCATGCACATCCGAAATCGCCATCACTCGCGTCGGCTCCAGAATCTCTGGGCTCTTCATTTCATAGCCCGTCACATGTATTTTCATCGTTCTCATATTCTACCACATTTTGCACTGATTTCATGATATAATCACCCTATGCAACCGGAGGTACGACGATTATTTTTTGTTCTCAGCGCCGCCACGCTTTTTATTCTTGGCGTCATTTTTAACCCCTCGAGCTACGAACCCGACCACGAGAGCGACACCTACACTCCAACCTCCGCTTCCACCGTCGAAGGCGCCATCCTCGCCCGCGACCTACTCGACCAGCTCGACATCAAAGGCAAAGCCCCTCGCACCGGCTACGCCCGCGCTGAATTCGGCGACGGTTGGGGCCGCCTGGACGGCTGCGATATGCGTAACATCATCTTAGCCCGCGACCTCACCAATATTACCCTCCACGAATGGCAACCCGGCGAACCCCGCGACCGCGCCTGCCTCGTCTTGACCGGCACCTTAAACTGCCCCTACACCAACACTACCATTGATTTCACCCGCGGCGTCAATTCCTCCGCCGTCCAAATCGACCACGTCGTCGCCCTCTCCAACGCCTGGCAAACCGGCGCCCAAAACCTCACCCGCGAAGAACGCATCGCCTTCTCTAACGACCCCCTCAACCTCCTCGCCACCGACGGCCCCGCCAACATGCAAAAAGCCGACCACGACGCCGCCGGCTGGCTACCACCCAACCGCGCTTTCCGCTGTCATTTCATCGCCCGCCAAATCTCCATCAAACACCGCCACAATCTCTGGGTCACCTCCGCCGAACGCGACACCATGATTCGCATCCTCGACACCTGCCCCGACCAACCCGCCATCACCGAATAACCAACAACGCGCATCCTGCCATAAAAGTGGCGAAGGTAGAGGCAATATGCTATAATTGTAACGTAATTGAGCTACGTGCCTGTGGTGAAATTGGTATACACGCTACCTTGAGGTGGTAGTGGCGCAAGCTGTGCTAGTTCGAGTCTAGTCAGGCACACCAAGATTATAAGTCTACCCCTGTTACAACAGGGGTCAGGTTTCTTAGTATAATTTTCTCCATTTTACAGTATAGCACACTCATCTCAAAAAGTCAATAGGTTATGCTTATCCCAATTGCGACCGAAGGCGAAATCATGCTATAATATCAGGAAAAGGAGGGTCGCCAACCATGAAATTAGCTATAAAGAAACCAACCATCATCGCCCTAGTTGCGGTCGCCCTTCTCATCTTGGGCGCCATCGGTTTCCGCGCCATCTTCGGTAGTGAATACGCCGAGCCCACCGCCGACGCCCTTCGTTTCAAAGCCTCCTACGAAGAACTTAACGGCCAGCCCGTCAGCGCCGACCAGCCCGATCCCATCTGGCAAGAAATCCACATCCCCGAGCGAAACCCTTTCCGCTTCACCGATTACGACGAAATCATCGACCTCCTCGAGCGTCGCGGCACTGCCGTCGTCTACCTCGGCTTCCCTAACTGTTCCTGGTGCCGCAATCTCGTCCCGGTTCTAGCCGACGCCGCCATCGACTTCGGCGTCGAAGAAATCCTCTACCGCAACATCTCTAACGACCACGACATCCTCCAACACAGCAGCTTGGCACCCCTCCATAATGCACTCAACTCCAGCCCTCCCCACCGCATCAGCGCCCCCACCGTCCTCTTCATCCAAGACGGCGAAATCATCCACTCCCAAGGCAACCTGCAATCCTTCTCTAGCCGCGTCGAACACGCCCCTCTCGGCGGTTTCACCCCCATGAACGATTCCGAAATCCGCGAACTCTCCTACCTGTTCAAAGCCTACTTCGCGCGCCTCTTCCACTACCCCGACTCCGACGAAGAATAGCCCACATCTCCTCCCCACCCCCTACGGGTAGACACAGCGGAGGGGAGTACCACGACCCTTACCTGTACTTGCTGTACCGGGGAAAGCTTCCACGTTAGCGCTGAGTGGAGGTGCGGCTATTACTAGGCGCCCAGGGTTGTTTGGGCCGTGCAGTGCTGCGCCCCACCAAGTTGCCTGCAGAGATTGACCGACTAAACCATTCTCGTTAATCGCATCAACAGTGACAGTGGCGAAGGAGGGGTTTACTTAATTTCAAGAATAGTGTACTTTGCTAGACCTTTGGGAGTTTTGAATTCAACTTCGTCGCCAATTTTATGACCGTGCAGAGCTTTGCCTAGCGGCGATTTAGTTGAGATTTTACCTAATAGAGGGTCGGCTTCAATTTCGCTAACCATAAGAAAGTTGCTTTTCTTACCTTTACACTTTACAACCAAAGAAGCGCCCAACTCCACTTTAGACTTATTTCCTTCTTTGATAATTTTGGCAACCTGGAGGATGTTTTCAATCTTGAGTATGCGGCTTTCGACTGTATTTTGCTCTTGCCTGGCGTCGGTGTATTCTTGGTTTTCAGAAATGTCGCCAAAGTCGCGAGCAGTAGCTAAAGCTTCGGCAAGTTTCGGACGCCTTGCTTTAAGTTCTTTGAGCTCTTCTTTTAGTTGCGCTTGCTTGACTTTTGTAATTTGCATCGTAAATTTTTCCTCGTTTAGCTTTATGAAGTCCTAGCGTCCACCTAATGGAATCTATTATTCCCCCCCCCCCCGGATTTTCAAGAGTTTTGCGAACTTTTCCTTAGCCACTGTCTCCTGCTAAGAAAACCAAGGTTTTCTTCCTTTCCTTGCTGGAGTTAGAAAAGGCAGGCGAAGCCTGACCTTTTGCGTCCTGTCCGAGCGCGTATGCGCGAGTAGACGGAGGATATGGGTGGGGAGATAGTCAGGCTGGGGTAGGAGAGGCTGACAAGTTTGCATCAAAATAGTTAGGGGCCTAATATGCAAAAGCCGTATCAAGGTACAATTTCATGAAGACGTCTCGGAGGTTGGCAAACCGAGAGTCAGACGCGCTTCACCTATGGCGATAGGATGAAGCGACGTCGAGTCTGAATGAAATTAGTACCTTGGTGAGGGTTTTGCTAAAGACTTACTCGAAGTTATTTTGATACCGTTATTTATCCAACAAACAATCCAACCCCGGCAACGGCTCACCCAGAATCAACTCCAAACTCGCCCCACCCCCAGTCGAAATCAACGTATACTTCAAATCTCGGTACTTCTCCTGATAATTCAGCACGAACCCTGTCGTATCACCACCACAAATAATCGTCGTCTTGCCGCTCTGACCCAGCGCCGTCGCAATCAACTCCGAGCTCCGCGCGAACTCCGCCTCTTCCGCCATCCCGACCGTCCCGTTCCAAATTATCGTCTCCGCCCGATCAATCGCCTCGACAATCGCCACCGCCGACCGATCGCCAATATCCAAGCTCCGCCCTTCCGCATCCTTCCGCGCGTCTACCGGCATCAATATCTTCTCGCTCTCCGGCGGCGTATAATCCTGCGCGAACTTCCCGCCCAAGCAAATCTCATCCGCCACCTCCAGCATCTTCTCGACCATCGGCGCCTTATCCTCAACCTTCGCACCCCCGATTATCGTAAGCAGCGGCCGCACCGGATCATGAATCGCTTTCATCACATCCGCCACTTCCTTTTCCACCAAATATCCAGCCACCGCCGGCAACAACTTCGTAATTGCATCCATCGACGCGTGCTTCCGATGCACGTTCGCGAACCCGTCCTGCACGAACAAATCTGCCCCCGTCGCTTCTACCAGCGCCCGAGCGAAATCTTCACTATCCGTCTCTTCCGCCTCCGAAAATCGCAAGTTCTCCAGCACAGCCACTCTCGACGTAGCCGCCGCCACATCCTCTGGCTTACCTAGTACTCCCGGCACATATTCCACAAAGTCCACCGGCTCGTCCAACAATTTCGCCAAATCCACGGCGGTCGGCCGGAGCGAAAGCTCTCGAGCCACACCCTCCGGTCGACCCAAATGCGCTATCAAGAACACTTTCCGAGCCCCTTGCTTCAGTAGATACTCCAGAGTCGGCAGCTCAGCCCGTATCCTAAAGTCACTCGTGATCCTCCCGTTCTCCAGCGGCACATTATAATCCACTCGCACCAGCACTGTCCTGCCTCTAATCGGCACATCAGCTATTGTCTGCTTAGGAAACTGATAGGTCGCCATCTTCCCCACCTTCATCCAAACCGTCCACAGCCTTCGCGTCCTCATCAGCCGCCTCAGTCGCTTCCGTCATCGCCTCGGCCACTTCCGCATCCAGCCCCAAATCAGTCGCCATCTCCTGTTCTTCCGATCCACTCAGCTCATCCGAGAACTCCATCACAATCTTCGGCTTCCGCACCCCGGTCCCCACCGGAATCTTCCTACCGATAATCACATTCTCCTTCAAACCTCGCAAGTGATCCACCTGTCCGGAAATCGCCGCCCGAATCAACACTCGGTTCGTGTCCTGGAACGATGCCGCCGACAAGAAACTATCGCTGTTCACCGCCACCTTCGCGATACCCAGGAGCAACTGCGTATACGAACACGGCTCTTTGCCTTCCGCCGTTAGCTGCTCATTCAACTCAACCACCGACGCCTTCGACCGCATCTCACCGGTCGTAAAGCCTGTGTCGCCCGGATTATCAATCATCACTCGACTAAACATCTGTCGGATAATCACCTCTAGGTGTTTCGCATTCACATCCTGACCTTGAGCCGCGTAAATCTTCAAAATCTCATTCAAGATGTATCGCTCTGCCGCTTCAATGCCTTTATCCTGCATCAAGTTATGCAAGTTGAGCGACCCGGAAGTCAATCGGTCACCGACCACCACTTCCTGCCCACTCGTCACCATCACCGCCAAACTGTCCGGCACATTAATCTTCTCTAAGCTGTCCGGTAGCGCCGTCAAGGTCATCTTGTCATCCAAAAGCTGCACCACACCGACAAACGGCGCATTCACGCCCTCCAGCAATGCCTCGCCTACCTTAACCTTCTTGCCGTCTTTCGTCAGTGGCTTCTTGCCGTCAAACGCAAACTCTACTGTCTTACCGGCCTGCGGAGTTATCGTCACAATCATCTTCTTACCGTCTCGCTCCACATCAACAATTCCGGCCACTGGTGCTGTAATCGCCTGACCTTTCGGTGCTCGAGCTTCCAAAAGCTCTTCCACGCGCGGTAGACCTTGCGCCACCGTGTTACCACCAGCCACACCTGAAGAGTGGAAGGTATCCAGCGTCAACTGCGTACCCGGTTCACCGACCGACTGCGCCGCAATCACACCCACCGGTTGATCGCTCTCCACGACATCCTTCGTCGCCAAGTCCAGCCCATAGGAAGTCCGTGGTACTCTGGCCAAAGACGGCGTCGTCAACACCGACTGGATCTTCACGCTTTCGATCTTCTCGTCTGCTTCAATCGCCGCTGCAATCTGCTCTGTAATCAATTCGCCTTTTTGCAAGTAACCGGCCACATCTTCCGCCGCATATCGACCACCGATGCGCATCTTAAAGTCAACCATCGTCTCTTCTGTCTCACTCCGTAGCACCGCAAAACCTGGATCATCCGAGTTATCAACCTCCGAAGTAAACACATCCTGCGCCACATCCACCAGCCGCCTAGTTAGGTAGCCCGAGTCAGCCGTTTTCAGCGCCGTCGAAACCAGACCTTGCCTTGCACCTCGCGCCGCCACAAAGGCCTCTAGCGACGACAAACCATCTTTGAAGTTCGACTTCACCGGCAGCTCAATCTCGTGGTTATTCACGTCAACCATCAAGCCAATCATCGCGCTCGCCAGCTTAATGTTCGAAGCCGAACCTCGCGCACCGGAGTTCACCATCACGCCAATGTTCGTGTCCATATCCTTTAGCTTGTCCGTCACGAAGCTCTTAATCTTATTGTCAACTTCACGCCAAGAGGCCACGACCAAACGATATCGCTCATCGTTGTCAATCAAACCGTTATCATACTGATCCGCGATCAGCGCTTCTTTCGCGTCGCCCTCAGCCGTAAAGTCATCAATCTCCGGGAAACTAATATAGTCGTCTTTTGAAGTCGAGGTCCCCGAAACCGTCTCATACTGGAAGGAAAGCGCCTTAATCCGGTCCGCCGTCTCCACTGTCTCCGCCCGGCCATAGGTATTAAACACGTTGTCCAACACTTTCTTAATCTGCTTCACAGTCTGTACGTTATTATCATACGGATATTCCTCTGGCAACGCTTCGTTAAACAGCACTCGACCAAACGTCGTCTCACGTACTTCGCCCTTCACCGGCAGCTTAATTGGTGTCTGCAACTGTATTCGACCCTTGTCGTAGGCCATTTCCGCCTCAGCTACCGACGAATAAACCGGTACGTGATCCATCTGCGCTCGCTCTTTGTCGTACGTCATATAATAAGACCCTAGAACAATATCCTGATAGACCGCTAAGACCGGCGAACCGTCAGCTGGCTTCAGTAGGTTGCGTGTCGCCGCCACCAACTCCTTAGCTTCCTCTTGCGCTTCATTAGAAATCGGCAAGTGCACCGCCATCTGGTCACCATCGTAGTCAGCGTTAAAGCCTTTCGCCACCAGCGGCTGCAACTGAATCGCTTGACCATCAACCAACTTCGGTTGAAACGCCTGGATACCCAGTCGGTGCAGTGTCGGCGCCCGGTTTAGTAGCACATATCGCCCCTTAATCACGTCATCAA
Source organism: Candidatus Saccharimonadota bacterium (assembly GCA_009777315.1). Taxonomy (GTDB): domain Bacteria; phylum Patescibacteriota; class Saccharimonadia; order Saccharimonadales; family Saccharimonadaceae; genus WRMD01. Next base: position 35,724 of record WRMD01000005.1, on the reverse strand, counting down.
GCGCGTCCCAAGCGATCGCCTCATTCGTCTCAATCATCTGATTAGCATGTCGAATACTCGCCGCGTGCTCATTACGAATCAACCAAGACACCACAAACGGCTTAAATAGTTCCATCGCCATCTGCTTCGGTAGACCACATTGATCAATCGACAGCTCTGGCCCCACCACAATCACCGATCGCCCAGAATAGTCTACTCGCTTACCAAGCAAGTTCTGGCGGAATCGCCCTTGTTTACCCTTTAGCATATCAGCAATCGATTTCAGTCGATGTCGCGAACCAGCCGTCGCGGCCGCCTTCTGCGTCCTCGCGTTCGACCCGTCAACTAGCGCGTCTACCGCTTCCTGCAGCATTCGCTTCTCATTTCGGCAAATCACTTCCGGTGCGTTCAGCTCCAGCATCTTCTTTAGACGGTTATTTCGGTTAATCACCCGTCGATACAGGTCGTTTAGATCCGACGTCGCGAACCTACCGCCAGCCAAGCTCACAATCGGCCGTAGATCCGGTGGTATCACCGGCAACACCGTCAATACTAGATCTGTCGGCTGCGCACCCGCCTTCAGCAAGCCCTCAACCACCTTCAGCCGCTTCATCGCTTTCTTGGCTCGCGCCGCAGTTGCCGTCTCGGCTTCTTCCCGTAGCTCCTCCGACATCTTAGTCAGATCAATCTCTTCCAACAGCTGGCGAATCGCCCGCGCACCCATGTCCACGGTGATAATATCATCCATTTCCTCCGGTAGTACAGCATATTTCTGCTCTGTCATTAGCGCACCCTTGACCAGGCTCTCCAGCTGCGTCTTCTTCTCGATATAGTCTTCCTCTAGCTGTTCCAGCTCTTTCTTGTGCTCGTCTTCCAGCGCCTTCAGGTTCACAGTCTCGCTCTTCGCCGCCTCTTTACTTGCCGCCTCATAACGCAACCGAATCGCTTCTTTCGCCGCTGTCGTCTCGCTTTCCAGCTGAGCCAACATCCGATCGCGCTCTTCTCCTTCCACCGACAGCACAATATAGCTCGCAAAATACACTACCTGCTCGATATTCTTAATCGTCATGTCCAGCAGCAGACCAATCGTTGAAGGCACACCTCGCATAAACCAAATATGCGCTACCGGTGCCGCCAGCGTAATATGCCCCATCCGCTCACGACGCGCCACGCTCTTCGTCACTAGATTGCCATTCTTATCGACCGCCATTTCTCGGCTACGCACACCCTTCAGCTTGCTGTCATTTGGGTTAATGTCCTTAATCGGCCCAAAAATCCTCTCGCAGAACAGTCCGTCTCGCTCCGGTTTCTGAGTTCGATAGTTAATCGTCTCCGGCTTCAAAACCTCACCAAAACTCCACCTCAGCACGTCTTCCGCGCTCGCGATACCCAAACGCAACGAGTCAAAGTCATTTGTTCCAATATATTGATCCATCCACGCCATCTTAGTTCTCCCCGCCTTCGTTTTCTACTTCCATTTTCGCAGCCTCTTCCGCACTTTCCAGAGCGTCAACATCCTCTACGGATACGCCCTCCTGATCGATCGCCTCAGCATCTTCCGGCGGTGCCGCCTGCGTTTCTGCTATCTTCTCTTGAATCTCCTGATCCAATCGCCTTGGTCGAGACGGTCGATACTGGCTTTGCAGCTCCGGCTCCACGATATTACCGTGACTGAGCAGGTCTACCTTCAGCCCTAGGCCCTGGAGCTCCTTCACCAAGACGTTAAAGCCTTCCGGCAGCTTCGGCGCCCCAATCGGTTCGTCCTTTATAATCGCCTCGTACGCTTTCGATCGACCAAACACGTCGTCTGATTTAATCGTCAAGATCTCCTGCAAGATACTGGCCGCGCCGTACGCTTCCAGCGCCCACACCTCCATCTCACCAAACCTCTGGCCACCGTTCTGCGCTTTACCACCAAGCGGTTGCTGCGTCACCATCGTGTACGGCCCAGTTGACCTAGCATGAATCTTGTCGCTCACCATGTGGTGCAACTTGATCATATGCATCACGCCAACCGTCACCGGCTCATCAAACGCCTCACCAGTCAGCCCGTCGTACAGCTTCACGCGACCATCTCGCGGGTATCCCGCTTTCTCCAGTTCATCCGAAATCTTATCGCTCGTCACCCCGTCAAACGCCAACGTCGCCGCTTTATAGCCCAGCGCCTTTGCCGCCATCCCGAGGTGCGTCTCAAACAGCTGCCCCAGGTTCATTCGTGACGGAACACCCATCGGCGACAGTACCACGTCAATCGGCGTACCGTCCTCCATATATGGCATATCCTCAACCGGCAGAACCTTCGCCACCACACCCTTGTTACCATGACGCCCAGCCATCTTGTCACCCACACTAATCTTCCGCATCTCGGCCACATAAATCTTAATCTTCATCAAAACGTCAGTCTTCAGCTCATAACCATCATCCTTACTAAACACTTTCACGCCGATCACCTTACCCTTGGCAGCATTCGTCATTCGCTGTGACGTATCCTTCACGTCCTTCGCCTTCTCACCAAAGATCGCCCTCAGCAGTCGCTCTTCCGAGCTCAGCTCCTGTTCACCCTTCGGTGTAATCCGGCCAACCAAAACATCACCGACCTCCACGTCCGCACCAACCCGCACAATCCCCTGCTCGTCCAGGTGCCGCAAACTATGCTCACTCGCGTTCGGAATATCCCGCGTCACCAGCTCCGGCCCCAACTTCGTATCGCGAATCTCTACGTCATAGTCCTTAATGTTCACGCTCGTCAGAGTATCATCCTCAACCAGTCGCCTCGAAATCACCAGCGCATCGTCCATATTGTATCCGCGCCACGGCATAAACGCCACCAACAGGTTGCGCCCCAAGGCCAACTCGCCATCCGCTATCGAAGCACCCTCGATCAGTACATCACCCTTCTTCACCTTCTGCCCACGCGCCACTCGCACTTTCTGGTTAATCGACCGGTCGTCATTGCTCTTCATAAAGTGAATCAGCTCATAAGTTTTGCTTGCCTTCTTGTATTTCACCGTTACGCTCTCACCATCCGCCTTTTCAACCGTTCCGTCTTCTTCCGCCAGCACCAGCTGCCCGGTATTTCGCGCGATCACCGGCTCCACGCCTGTCCCCACCGTACAAGATTCCGGCTTGATCAGCGGCACCGCCTGCTTCTGCATCGACGACCCAGTCAAAGCTCGGTCCACGCGGTTGCGCTCAACAAACGGAATCATCGCCGCGCTCACACCCAACACCTGGTCGTTCGCCGCGTCGATGTACTGCACTTCCGACACGTCAACCATACCAATGTCACCATAGTCTCGAGCACTCACACGCTCCTCAGCGAACGTCCCGTCCTTATTCAACTTAGCGCCACCACCGGCGATCACCGCCCGCTTCTCACCATCCGCATCCAAGTACACAATCTCACTCGTCACCTTACCGTTCATCACCTTGCGATACGGCGTTTCAATAAAGCCATGCTCATTAACTCGTGCGTAAGTCGCCAAGTTCAGCACCAAACCAATCGAACCACCTTCCGGCGTCTCAATCAAACAAACTCGTCCATAATGAGTCGGGTGCGCGTCACGCACTTCCAGTCCGGCTCGCTCCTTCGTCAGACCACCAGGCCCCATCGAGTTCAGGCGTCGTTTATGACTCAGCTCAGCAAACGGATTCGTCTCATCCATCATCTGACACAGCTGGCTCGAGAAGAAGAACTCCCTCACTGCCAAGGCCACCGGTCGCGGGTTAATAATCGCCGCCGGCGTCGCCGTCTCGACCTCAACCATACTCATTCGGTCCAGCACATTGCGCTGCAACCGCATCATACCAATCCTAAACTGCCTCGCCACTAACTCACCCACCAATCGCACTCGTCGATTGCTCAAAGAATCTATATCGTCCGCCGCCGCCTGGGTCACCCCCAACCGGATCACCTCAGTAATAATCGCGATCACGTCCGACAACAACAGCACTCGGTTATCTGGGGTATTATCGACATTTAAATCAAGCCGCCGATTCAGCTTATAGCGCCCGACTTTCGAATAATCATATCGTCGCGGATCCTTGAAAGTCCGATCAAACAACGATTTCGCGTTCGCTACTGTCGCATGATCCCCCGGCCTTAGCCGCCTAAAGATGTCCAAATAAGCTTCACTCGCTGTCGTCGTCACGTCTTTTTCAATCGTCGCGTCGATATATTCCATCCCCTCAGCATCCAGATGTGAAAACGCCTGCTTAATGTCGCCATTCGTCTCCAGTCCCATCGCCCGCAGCAACGTCGTCACAGCAATTTTCTTCTTGCGATCCACCTTAGCGTAAATAGCGCCACCGGCAGCAGTTTCGAGCTCTAGCCACGCGCCTCGCCCCGGGATAAGCTTAGCCCCATAAAGGTTACGCCCCCCGACCACGGTCGAGGAGAAAAACACACCATTACTTCGCACCAGCTGGCTAACGACCACTTTTTCTGTCCCGTTCACCACAAATGACGCGCGGTCAGTCATCCATGGATACTCACCAAAATAGAGGTCTTTTGTGCTCACCTCGCCGGTCACCTTGTTTGTCAACTCAACGTTCACATGCAGCGGCGCCGTATAAGTCATCTCTTTCTCACGCGCCACACGATCACTCTGCTCCGGCTCGCCAAAATAATAATTCTTAAACCTCAGCGTAAATTTTTGACCGGTATAATCCTCAATCGGGCTCACTTCGTCAAAAACTTCTTGCAACCCGCTTTCAACTAATTCTTTCCACGAATCTTTTTGGTGTTGTATGAGATCCGGAATCTCGACTGCTTGTTTGTCTTCCGCAAAGTATTTTCGCTCCAGCATGTTTCTCCCGCTTCTATGCTTTAGTTTTTCTCGCGCTCATTATAGAGACCCTGCTAAGTGTCCTTCGTGCCCGCGCCATCGACGAAGGGATAACACCCCTAGCTTACTACTCTTGTTGTCAAGTCTAGCACACTTCTCTGGCGCGCGCAAGACTTTAATTTGTTAATCTTTGCATTTGCTCGCTATAAATCAAGAAAACAGGGAACATTTCCCAGCCTACCCCCATTATAGCACACCATAAGTGGAATGTCAATAGTCTTTATGCTTATTTGTCTCCTTCGCCACTGTCGGGGCAAGCTGGTCACGACCCGGAAGTGGCTTGGGCGGTCAATCCGGTAACCCTCATTATTGGACTGCCTCAGTACACTCTAATACAATCTCAACCAGAACCCGCGTTGGCAGCACGCTCCTAGACCCAGGAGACAGTGCTACAGCTGGCAAATTCGATGGCTATTCCCTCCGCTGTGTCTACCCGTAGGGGGTGGGTAGAACTGCGCCAAGCCTCGCCGCTAGGCGACAATAATCCATTAAAAAGTTCGGGATTCACTCCCGACTTTTTAATCTAGTTAAGGAAGGAAGAAACCTTGGTTTCTTAGGGAGAAAATCCGCCCTTTCAGGCGGATTCTCCATAATTCGGCGTCTTGCTACTTTCCCCTTACGAGTATAATCGCCCCTACCGGTCTTAACTGCTGTGTTCGGAATGAGAACAGGTGTAACCCCGGCGGCATGGAGGCCGATTAGATAAGTCAAACGTTTCAAAAACCTATCTCACGGCCGCCATTCGGCTTGCAAAAACGTGAAAAATCTTAATTGACATGGCGGACAACCGGTTCCCGGACACGGGAAAACCAAGTCATTCACCAACTGCTAGCTATGTCGCGCGCTCCTAAAGAGCGCCCTTAGAGTCAACCGCATATTTTGGCTGGCTCTAAGTCATAAAAGGCGATGGGGTTATTAGTACGCTTCGACTCCATACATTACTGCACTTCCATCTTGCGCCTATCAAACAGATCATCTCTCTGCTCCCTCCTAGGGAAATCTAATCTTGAGTATGGCTTCGCGCTTAATATGCTTTCAGCGCTTATCACAACCGCACATAGCTACTCGGCACTGCAACAGGTGGTCACAGCCGATACACCAGAGGTGCGTCCAACTCGGTCCTCTCGTACTAGAGTTAGATTCTCTCAAATTTCCTTTCGATCATGCCGGATATAAACCGAACTGTCTCACGACGTTCTGAACCCAGCTCGCGTACCACTTTAATCGGCGAACAGCCGAACCCTTGGAAGGTGCTCCCCCTCCAGGATGTGATGAGCCGACATCGAGGTGCCAAACCGCGCCGTCTATGTGAACTATTGGGCGCGATCAGCCTGTTATCCCCAGAGTAACTTTTATCCGTGTGCGCTGTCTTTCCCACGTAAATCGAACCGAAGTTCTATACAGCGGGTCATTTGCTCCCACTTTCGTGTCTGATTGGGTTGTAGCCCTCACAGTCAAGCTGGCTTGTGCGCATACACTATCATTACGATTTCCATCCGTAATTAGCCAACCTTTGAACGCCTCCGCTACTTTTTAGGAGGCAACCGCCCCAGTTAAACTACCCACCATGCACGGTCCTCACGGCGGATTACGTCGTGAGTAAGATAACTAAAACATTCAGGGTGGTATTTCATCTTTCGCCTCCACAAATGCTAGCGCATCTGCTTCAAAGGCTGCCACCTATTCTACACAAAATGTTTCAATTATCAATGCAAAGTTGTAGTAAAGCTTCATGGGGTCTTCTCGTCCTGGCATGATCAGACGGCATCTTTACCGCCAATGCACGTTCACCGAGGCCTTCGCCGAGACAGTTCCCACATGATTACTCCATTCGTGCAGGTCTGAACTTACCAGACAAGGAATTTCGCTACCTTAGGACGATCATAGTTATCGCCGCCGTTCATCGGGGCTTCAGTTCAGGCCGTAAAGCCGTCCCCTTAACCTTCCGACACTGGGCAGGAGTCAGCCCCTATACATCGGCTTTCGCCTTAGCAGAGACCTGTGTTTTTGCTAAACAGTTCCGTGGGATTCTTTAGCTGCGGCCCCATCGCTTTTGCGACGAATGAGCTGCTTAAGTTAAAGAATACAAATATCGTTGTTATTCTATCTCGATGAAAGATTTCGTTTTAAAAGATACAATTTCGACTAAATCTTAGTCGATGCTTGCAACATTGAATATCTACGCCGAGTTAACTTAGCAATTCATCGCGAAAGCGATGGGGCAGACCTTATTCCGAAGTTACGGTCGCTGATTTGCCGAGTTCCTTAGCGAAGGTTCTCTCGTAGGACTTGGTCTACTCGACCCGAGCACCGGTGTTGGTTTGCGGTACGGTCCAACTCGCCACGCGTTAATCTCCTTTTCTGGCCAGAGTCTTGATAGAAATCGAACCTTGCGGCCCTTTTACTCACTTCGGGTTCCCCCAAAGCTTGAACGGATTAAAACCATTTATCCGCTTCTACTATCACTCCGTGAAGAGTTAACAAACGAGTCAGGTACAGGAATATTAACCTGTTGTCCATCGGCTACGCTACTACGCCTCGCCTTAGGCCCGACTAACCCAGGGACAATTACTGTGGCCCTGGAAACCTTGCTCTTACGTCCGAGGGGATTCTCACCCCTCTTAATGTTACTAATTCCAGCATTCTCACTTCCATACGCTCCACCAGACTTTCCAGTCTGACTTCACCGCATATGGAACGCTCCTCTACCACTTGCATTGCTGCAAGTCCATGTCTTCGGTAATATACTTAGCCCCGTTACATTTTCCACGCAAAATCTCTTGACTAGTGAGCTGTTACGCACTCTTTAAATGAATGGCTGCTTCTAAGCCAACATCCTAGCTGTTTAAGAAATCTCACTTTGTTTCCCACTTAGTATATATTTAGGGACCTTAGACGATGGTCTGGACTGTTTTCCTTTCGAGCGACGAGCTTAGCCCCGCCGTTCTGACTGCCATGATTACGCTACCAGTATTCGTAGTTTGTTAGGAGTGGGTAAGATTGCTCCCCCCAGTTCCTTACAGAGCTCTACCCCTGATAGTTACTGCATGACGCTAGCCCTAAAGCTATTTCGAGGAGAACCAGCTATCTCCGAGTTCGATTGGCATTTCACCGCTAACCACAAGTCATCCGAACACTTTACTACGTGTCCCGGTGCGGTCCTCCACTACCTGTTACAGTAGCTTCAACCTGCTCATGGTTAGGTCACCCGGTTTCGGGTCTAATCCCGCACACTATTCGCCCTATTCAGGCTCGCTTTCACTACGGCTCCGTCACATGACTTAGCCTCGCGTGCAAGATTAACTCGCTGGATCGTTCTACAAAAAGCACGCCGTCACGGGACAAGCCCGCTCCGACACGTTGTAGGCACTGAGTTTCAGGATCTATTTCACTCCCCTCCCGGGGTTCTTTTCACCTTTCCATCACTGTACTAGTTCGCTATCGATCATTTACCATATTTAGACTTGGGTGGTGGTCCATCCAGATTCAGACAAGGTTTCTCGTGCCTCGCCCTACTTGAAAAAAGACATATGATGTCAAAAATGCTTTCGCTTACAGGGGTTTCACCCTCTTTGCCGCGCCATTCAAACGCTTCAGCTAGCATTTAAGCTTTTTTCATCATCCGCTCACTTTACGGTGTCGGTTTTTATGCTAAACGGTCGATAAATCGATCGCTTAACATAAAAATTGTCCAATTTCGCAACCCCCTTTAAGCATTAGTCGTAAAACCATACTCTCTTGACAAACAAGAAAGAACTTAAAAAGTTTAGTCTCGTCCAGTTTCGCTCGCCACTACTCCCGGAATCATTATTTATTCTCTTTTCCTCGACCTACTAAGATGATTCAGTTCGGCCGGTTCCCGCTTCTTATCCTATGTGTTCAGATAAGTGCAACGCGACATAACTCGCGCTAGGTTTCCCCATTCGGAAATCGCTGGATCAAAGCCAATTCGCGGCTCCCCAACGCTTATCGCAGCGTAATGCGTCCTTCATCGGTGGTAAATATCAAGGCATCCACTATCAGTGCCCTTTGTATCCTTTTATGCATTGACATAACTAGCAGTTGATAAACAACTGCTACATACATTGGTTGCGTCGTTCAAAAGCAACCTCTGCCGTCAATTAAAATTAATTTTCATCATAAATTGTTAATCGAGGGCTAAAACGGCCTCTTGACAGTACCTCCATTATAATATATTGGAGCGCAAGCAAACCTGATTTAAAGACATTTTCTCTCGCTTTTTCAGAGGTTTTTGTATCAAAACTTGAAAGACTGTACCCATTCTAACACACCGAACACACCATGTCAACACCTCTTAGCCACTATTTTCACAACAGAGACAATCTGCCAAAGATAACCACAACCATTTGACTGCTTAGAGCTAACTTGATAACATATCTCCCATATTGGGCAGGCAAAACAAAACCAAACAACATAAAAACAGGAAAATAAACATGGTAAAAGTCTACAACCGGCAGCACTGCTGCATGGTTCTTGCGAATCAAGGCTTATCAATCACCGCCATTAACTATCTGGCTGAACAGAGCTCCGGCTACCTCTGGATGGCTATCAGCCTGCCTCATGATTGCTTTATTGTCGGTGACGCTAGTTTCGAGCAACTTCGCCGCCGCCTCGGCCGACACTGCTCCGACTGGCGCGATATTTATTTTGCCGGTGTTGACCTCGACACACTCGAGGTCAACTTCCACCTCTCACCCAATCGCCGCGCTCATTTTCGCACCAATTGTGACTGGCAAATCCCCGCCGACCTAGAAGACCGCCTTCTCAGAGTCATCTCGCGAGCTTTTTGGCGCCTCAATTGCACCGATTCCTATTGCGATTACGACCGAGATATGCTTTAATGTTACAAAATGAATTAATCGTGGGAGTCTATAACAGACGCTTGCACCACAGAAAGGTCATATGAACGAAAAAGAAATTATAACCGATGAAAGCCCCAAGCAGGATTCATCATCTGAGGCGATTTCTCCGACCAACGGGGAGGAGTTAAGCGACCAAAGCCCCGTAACGACGGGCGCGCGGGAACATTCGCCGAACGGTGATGAGCCTGCGAGTACTTTCGCTAAGTCCGGCAAGCGCAGCAAAAAAGTCATCGAGGCTGAAACCGCCGAAACCGAACGCCAGGAACGCATCGCCGAAAAGCGCGAGAAAGACGACCAGCCGGTCGCCAAAGGCGCTAAGCCCGTCGCTCGCCCCAAGATCGAACGCCGCAGCAAGAAATACCAGGCTGTCTACAAACTCATCGACCGAAAAAAGGCCTATTCCCTAAAAGAAGCTATGGACCTCGCTGTCAAAACCAGCCCTGTCAAATTCGACGCCTCAGTCGAATTGCACATCGGCCTCAACGTTGATCCACGCCAAGCCGACCAAAACATCCGCTCCACCGTCGCCCTGCCACACGGCACCGGCAAAACCATCCGCCTCGCCGCCTTCGTCCCAGCCGACCAGATCAAAACTGCCATCGACGCCGGAGCCGACGTCGCCGGCGAAGACGAAATCGTGGCTGACCTCAACAAAGGCATTATCAACTTCGATATCCTCATCGCCACCCCCGCTACCATGGCCAAGCTCGGCAAATTCGCCCGCACCCTCGGACCCAAAGGCCTCATGCCCAACCCTAAAGCTGGTACCGTCACCACCGACATAGCCAAGGCTGTCAAAGAAGCCAAAGCCGGCAAAGTTGAATACCGCGTTGACAAGCAGTCTATCGTCCACCTCGCCATCGGTAAAGTCAGCTTCGGCGCCGACAAGCTCGTAGACAACGCAGAAGCCGTCCTCACCAGCCTCGCTGGCCAAAAGCCCTCTTCCATCAAAGGCGTTTTTGTCAAAAACGTCTACGTCGCCACCACTATGGGTCCTAGCATAAAGCTAGAAAATACCCTAAACTAATTGAGTGAACTCATCCAAAAAACCACCTAAAAACCCAAAAGTCGCCTTCCTGCGCTACCTACTACCCTTCTGGTGGCAAATCCTCCTCCTTTTTGGCGGCCTCCTCGTCCAGGTCTGGGCCGGCCTCCAACTCCCCACAATCATGGCCACCATTATCGACCAAGGCATCGTCAACCAAAACCAAACCCTCATCTGGGATCAAGGCTTTCGCATGCTCGTCGTCGCCAGCCTCGGCGGTGTCGGCATGATCATCACCGGCTTTTTCGCCGCCCGCATCTCCACTTCACTCGCCGCCAACCTCCGCTCCGACATTTTCAAGAAAATCATCAGCTTCTCCATCACCGAGATCGACCAATTCAGCACCCCCAGCCTCATCACCCGTACCACCAATGACGTCCAACAACTCCAACAAACCTCCGTCCTCCTCCTTCGCGTCGCCCTCCAATCTCCGGTCATGGCCATCGGCGCCACCATCATGGCCATCGCCACCGCCCCCAGCCTCACCTGGGTCATCGCCCTCTCGGTCGGCATTCTCCTTGCTGTCGTCCTCATGACTATCCACATCGTCCTCCCCAAATTCAAAATTATCCAAAAACTCATCGACCGCCTCAACCTCGTTACCCGCGAAAACCTCACCGGTCTCCGCGTCATCCGCGCCTTCAACAACCAACCCCTCGAGTTCAAAAAGTTCAAAAAAGCCAACGACGACGTCACTAGCGTCAATCTCTTTGTCGGCCGCGCCATGTCACTTCTTTCACCCACCATCGGCCTCATTTTCAACTTCTCCGTCCTCGGCGTCATCTGGTTCGGCGCTCACCTCGTCGAAAGCAGCACCCTAGCCGTCGGCCAACTAATCGCCTTCATGCAATACTCCATCCAAGTCTTCTTAAGCTTCATGTTCATGACCATGACAATTATATTACTGCCTCGCGCCATGGTTAGCTGGAGCCGTATCCGCGAAGTCCTCCGCACCAGCAACAAAATCCGCCCACCAGACAACCCCCTCACCCCCAAGACCGCCCAGGGCATTGTCGAGTTTAGAGACGTCACTTTCGCCTACCCTGGCGCCGATCGCCCAGTCCTCCAAAACATCAGTTTCACCAGCCACCCCGGCACCATAACCGCCATCATCGGCTCCACCGGCTCCGGCAAAAGCACCCTCTTAAACCTCATCCCCCGCTTTTACGACACCACCAAAGGTCAAGTCCTAGTCGACAATATCAATGTCCGCGACTACGACTTCGCCACCCTCAGAAAACACATCGGCTTCATCCCTCAAAAAGCCCTTCTCTTCACCGGTACTATCGCTGAAAACATCGCCTTCGGCACCCGGGCAACCTCCCGCATACCCGAAGCCGCCGACATTGCCCAAGCCAGCGAATTCATCGAAAAACTCGAGAAAACCTACTCCACACCCGTCACTCGCGGCGGTAATAACTTCAGCGGCGGCCAAAAACAACGCCTCAGCATTGCCCGCGCCCTTGCCAAACGCCCCAAAATCTACCTCTTCGACGACTCCTTCTCTGCTCTCGACTACAAAACCGACCAGAAACTCCGCGCCGCCTTAAAAACCGTCGAAAAAGACGCCAATATCATCATCGTCGCCCAACGCATCAGCACTATCCGCCAAGCCGACCAGATTCTTGTCCTTGATGAAGGCCAGCTAGTCGGCCACGGCACCCACGCCGATCTCATGAAATCTTGCTCCATCTATCAAGAAATCGCCCGTTCTCAATTCAGCGAAGCCGAACTCAAAAAAGAAAGCCGTACCAAAAAGGAGGACCATGCCTCCACGCGGTAAAGGCAGCAGCCCCGGTGTCGGCCCAGGCAGCCCAGGCAGCCCCGACCTCGACAAAGCCAAGAACTTCAAGGCCAGCCTCCGCCGCCTCCTTACCGAACTCAAACCTTTTCGCCTCGCCATTATCGCCACCATTATTCTCGCCGCGCTCAGCTCCGCCCTCGTCATCATCAGTCCTAAACTCCTCGGCCAAATGACCAATCAAGTCGTCGCCGACTGGCTCGCTGTCAGCCAAAATCTCCCCGGCGCTACCTTCCACTATCACATCTTAGCCACCCTCGCCTTCCAAATCCTCGTCCTCTTCATCGCCAGCTTCCTCTGCGAAATCATCTCCGGCCTCATCATCAACAAAGTCACCATCCGCCTCGTCCAAAACCTCAGAAACGACCTCGCCACCAAAATCAACCACCTCCCCGTCAGCTACTTCGACAAGCGCCCTTACGGTGACATCCTCAGCATTGTCACCAATGACCTCGAAACCATCGCCACCACCCTTCAACAATCTCTCCAGCAAATCGTCGCCTCCATCACTACAGTCGTCGGCATCGCTATCATGATGATCATCATCAGCCCCTCTCTTGCCCTCGTCGCCCTCCTCACCATCCCTGTCGGCACCATCGTCGTCATCCTCATCGCCAAAAGCACCCAAAAACACTTCCGCGCCCAAGCTAGCGAACTCGGCGACCTTAACGGCTACATCGAAGAAACCTACACCGGCCAACTCCTCATCCGCGCCTTCACCCGCGAAGCCACCGCCATCACCGACTTCGAGCAAAAAAACCACCGCCTCAAAAAAAGCAGCCACCTCGCCCAATTCCTCTCCGGCCTCATGATGCCAGCCATGCAGCTCATCTCTAACTTCGGCTACGTCGCTACAGTCCTCTTCGGCAGCTACAAAGCCCTCCATGGCCAAGTCTCCATCGGCGACATCCAAGCCTTCATCCAGTATGTCTACCAGCTCGGCCGCCCTCTCTCTACCGCCGCCCAAGTCACCACCGTCCTCCAGTCCACTGTCGCCGCCAGCGAACGCGTTTTCGGCTTTCTCGACGCCCCCGAAGAATCCCTCGACCCCAAATCGCCTAGCCTCATTAAAAAAGTCCGCGGTGAAGTCAACTTCAACAACGTCAACTTCAGCTACACCCCAGACAAACCAACCATCCAAGATTTCTCTGTCAAAGTCAAACCAGGCCAAATCGTCGCTATCGTCGGCCCCACCGGCGCTGGCAAAACCACCCTCGTCAACCTCCTCATGCGCTTCTACGACCCTACCTCTGGCACCATCACTATCGACGACGTTGACACCTGCACCATGGCCCGAAGCGACGTCCGCAAACTCTTCGGCATGGTCCTCCAAGATTCTTGGCTCTTCTCTGGCACCATCAAAGAAAACCTCCTTTTCGGCCGCCCCACCGCCACCACTCGCGAACTCGCCCGCGTCGTCGACAGCGCCCACGTCGACCACATCATTGAGAGCCTCCCCGAAGGCTACAACACCAAAATCTCCGAGGATTCCGACCATCTCGCCAGCGGCGAACGCCAACTCCTTACCATCGCCCGCGCCATGCTTGCCGATGCCCCCATGCTCATCCTCGACGAAGCCACTTCCAGCGTCGACACCCGCACCGAACAGCTCATCCAAGACGCCCTAAGAACCCTCACTCACGGCCGCACCACCTTCGTCATCGCCCACCGCCTCTCCACCATCAAAAACGCCGACCTCATCCTCGTCGTCGAACACGGCAACATCATCGAACAAGGCACCCACGCCGCCCTCCTCAAACAAAACGGCGCCTACGCCCGCCTCTACAACGCCCAATTCGCCGAAGAATAATTTGCAATCATTTCAGATCTATGCTATATTACCATCAGTTACCAAAGACAGTAGCCGCTAACGGGCCAACGCCCCGCCGCTTAATCTGCTACCGAGGACTCTTACTGGCTCTTGCCAGAAACGGTGACGCCGACTTAACAATTCGGTCAGGAATACGTCTTGAGGCTCCACAGGCCCCAAGATTTTAACCAAAGAAAGGATTTATTATGGCTATCAGTCGTGATAAAAAACAAGATTTGGTTGCTAAAGTCAAGACCAGGCTCGAAGGCGCCAAGGCCACCGCATACGCTAAGTATGACGGCCTCAGTGTCAAAGAGCTCCAGGAACTTCGCCGTAAGGCTCGAGAAGTCGGCGTAGAGATTTTGGTAGTCAAGAACCGCCTCGTTATCGTGGCGATGAAAGACCTGCCAGCCTACAAGGATACCTCTACCACCGACCTTAATGGCCAACTCCTCTACGCTACCAGCGCCGAGGACGAAGTCGCACCCGCGCAGGTGCTCGACAAGTTCGCCGCGGATCATGCCGCGCTCGAGCTCAAGGGTGGTTTCTCTGGAGATGGCATCGTCATGTCGCAAGCCGACATCACCGCCCTCGCCAAGCTTCCGAGCAAAAATCAGCTCATCGCCGAAGTTATCGCGCAATTGCTTTCACCACTTACCGACACTGTTTCGGGACTTGGCGGCAACTTACACGCACTTCTCGACGGAGTTGAAGCTAAAGCAACCAGCTAATTTATTAAAATCATCCAAAAGTGACAATTCACTTGTCTCTTTTGGATTCAGTTAAGGAAAGGAGGAAAACCTTGGTTTTCCTATACGGTAAAACCTAGGTTTTCTTATGTATTTATGGCAGATGTAAAAAAGATTGCCGAAGAGCTAACCAAGCTAACGGTACTAGAAGTAAACGAACTAAAAACCATCCTCAAGGATGAATACGGCATTGAGCCGGCTGCAGCCGCTGTGGCTGTTGCTGGTCCAGCTGCTGGTGGCGACGCCCCAGCTGCCGAAGAAAAGAGCGAATACAACGTCGTTCTTAAAGAAGCCGGCGCCCAGAAGATCGCCGTCATCAAAGCCGTCAAAGAAGTTACTGGCCTTGGTCTCGGTGAGGCTAAAGCCATCGTTGACGGCGCTCCTGCTACCGTCAAAGAAAAAGTCAAGAAAGACGAAGCAGAAACCATCAAGAAGTCTCTCGAAGAGGCTGGCGCGACTGTCGAACTCGCGTAATACCGACAAAATCAACCTGACCGAACACGTTAAGTCCACAGAGAGCGCCCCGTTTGGGGCGTTTCTCTATTGCAACTCCCCTTGACTTCTGATACGATAAGGTCATGGATTTTCGGATGATTCTGAGGTCACTCAAGAACAGGACCATGTTAAAACGTGTCCTTGCCCTTATCGGGTTAATTATTATATACCGACTTTTGGCGCACGTCCCCATCCCCCTCACCGACCCCATCACCATGCAAGAAGCCCTACGCGGTGTCATCCAGTCTACCGACCTCGGCGGCTTCATGGACCTCATCTCCGGTGGCTCTCTTACTCAATTCTCCATTATCATGGTCGGCCTCGGCCCCTACATCACCGCCTCCATTATCGTCCAGCTCATGAGCAAAGCCCTCCCTCAGCTCGAGGAAATGCAAAAAGACGGCGAAACCGGCCGCCGCAAGCTCGCCCAATGGACTCGCATGCTCACCGTCCCTCTAGCCATCGTCCAGTCCATCGCCTTCATGTTCATCTTACAGCGCACCGTCCTCGCCGCCAACGTCCCCACCTTTGTCGAAGCCAGCACCCAAGACTGGGTCATGGCCGTCACTGCCACCACCGCCGGCTCCATCCTCTTAATGTGGATCGGCGAAATGATCACCGAGCAAGGCATCGGCAATGGTATCAGCACCATCATCTTCGCCAGCATCATCAGCACTCTCCCCGCTACCCTTGCTACCCTCTGGGCTATCCTCATCGATCCAGCCGGCGGCATGAGCGTCTTCGGCTGGTTCACTATCCCAGTTAACGGTTTCGCCCTCCTCCTCACCCTCGGCCTCGTCTGGATTGCCCTCCTCTCACTATATATATTAGTCAAGATCAACGAAGCCCAGCGCATCGTCGTCATCAATTACGCCAAACGCGTCCGCGGCAATAGCGTCTACGGCGGCGTCCGCAGCATCCTTCCCATTAAACTCATCTCCGCCGGCGTCATCCCTGTCATCTTCTCCCTGGCTTTCCTCTCCCTGCCAGCCTTCCTTGGCCAGCTCCTTCGTTCCGCCGACCGCGCCCCTGACCTCGCCAACAATCTCATCACTTGGTTTTCTTCCCCCACCACCGAAGCCTACGCCGCTGGTTCTTCTTGGTTGATTTACCCTGCCTTCTTCTTCCTCCTTGTCGTCGCCTTCACCTACTTCTATTCGAGTATCATTTTCACCCCGTCTGAAATCGCCGAAAATATCCAGAAGCAAGGCGGCTTCATCGACGGCGTCCGCCCCGGCAAGCAGACCGCCGACTTCCTTGGTAGCATCGTCCGTCGCCTCAATCTCTTCGGCGCCCTCACCCTCGGCCTTATCGCCATTCTACCCTTCGTCCTCGACTACCTCATGTTCGCCCTTCTAGGCAACACTATCCCGAATCTCTCCATGAACGGCACTGGCCTCCTCATCGCCGTCACGGTCGCCCTCGAAAGCTTGCGCCAGCTCAATTCTCGCGCGCTCATGACATCCTACGATGACTACACCGGCGAAGACGTTAATCTCGAGGCCAAAGGACATGGCAAAACCAAACGATCAAAAGCGACCAGCTAAGCTAGTCCTCCGCATTACACTTCTTGTCATTGTTTTGATGTTGGCCGTGCTCGGCCTCATCGCCACTCGTAACGGCCGTCGCCTTGCCGAAGCACACCCAACCACCGGTTCAGCCGTCACACTCACCACCGGCGAAATCCTTGAAGTTGACCCGCATCTGCCAGTCGAACAAGACCCTTGCGTCAACGAAGCGGTTGCAGCCGACCTGCCTCGCTTCATCTCGATCCCTTCCGCCAACGTCGACCGCGCCTGCGTCCGCCACGTCGGCTACTCTAACATCGACAACCCCGACGGCAGCACCAGCCGCCAAATCCTCACCGCCAGCAATGCCCGTCACGTCGGCTGGTATCGCTACAGCGCTCGACCTGATGATACCGGCGCCGTCTTCGTCTCCGGGCACAGCAGCAACGATTTCCCGGCCGTTTTCAATGACCTGCGTCATCTCAAAGTCGGCGAAACCATCACCATCGAAACTGGCGATGGCCGTCGCTTCCACTATCGCGTCTTTGAAACCCTCACTATGTCCATCGCTGAAGCCAACCTTCACATGCCCACCATGCTCTCTTCACTCGGCTCCTCGAGTCTCAGTATCGTTACCTGCACCGGTCGTTGGCTACATAACCAGCGCACCATGGAGAATCGCGTTATGGTTCGCGCCCACCTCGAACGCGTTGAATAGAACTAAATAAAGCTAAGTAATCCACAGTTTTACACATTTTTTCGCACTTTTTACTTGCTTTTTTGCAAAAAACCTAAAAATCTTCGTTTTTACTCTTTACTTCCTCTCTTAAGCGTGGTACCATAAATAAGGTAATTTATGGCTAGTCAAAAAGAAGTAATCAAATTGACGGGCAAGGTCGTCAAGGCTCTGCCCAACACTCAGTTTGACGTGGAATTGGAGAATGGTCATAAAATTGTCGCCCATATATCAGGCAAGATGAGAAAGAACTACATCAAGCTGGTAGCGGGAGACAAGGTAGAAGTTGAGTTAACCCCCTACGATCTAACAAAGGGCAGAATCAGCTTCCGCCATTAAATAATAGGAGAAAGGTAAAGTGAAAGTTCGCTCAAGCGTCAAGAAAATCGACCTCAAAAACGATATCATCGTTCGCCGCAAGGGCATTCTTCGCATTATCAACAAGCGCAAACCCAAGAATAAGCAGAGGCAAGGATAGATAAATGGCACGTATTGCAAACGTTACACTACCAAACGACAAGCAGGTTCTAATCGGACTGACCGCTATTTACGGCATCGGTCGCACTACCAGCGAGAAGCTCCTCGCCAAGGCAAAGGTCGACAACACCAAACGCGTCAAAGATCTCACCGAGGCCGAAGAGCAAAAGATTAATGACCTGGTATCTACCGAGCTCCTAGTTGAGGGTAATCTTCAACGCGTCAATACTAATAATATCAAGCGACTTAAAGACATCAACGCCTACCGTGGCACTCGCCACAAAAACGGCCTACCCGTCCGCGGTCAACGCACGCGCACTAACGCTAAAACTCGCAAGGGGCGAGGTGTAGCAGTTGGCGGCGCGCAACCAAAAGCAGCAAGTAAGACATAATCAATAGGTAAATAATATGGAAGAAGAAAAGCACATCCCAGCCCAAGAAGCACCCGTAGCGGAAGCCGCTACTCAGCGCGTCAGTAAGAAAGTTAAGAAACGCCATGTTTCTGCCGGCCAGGTACACGTCAAGTCCACCTTCAACAACACCATTGTCGTCGTTACTGATAAAACCGGCGCCGTCCTCACCTCTTCTAGCGCCGGCGCTAACGGTTTCCGTGGCAGCAAAAAAGGCACCGCCTACGCTGCCGGCGTCGCCGCCGAAAAGGCCATCGAAAAAGCCAAAACTGCTCACGGCCTCAGCTCAGCTGAGGTTTATATTCACGGTATCGGCCTAGGCCGTGACGCGGCGATTCGCGCTCTTTCATCTTTTAGTATTTCCATCGAGAGCATCACAGATAAAACCGCTCTGCCACACGGCGGAGTCCGGCCTAAAGGCGAGAGGAACATGTAATTATGGCACGAGATCGATCACCTATTGTCAAACAGAGCCGTCGCGAGAAGTTCGCTTTGGCTAACAAAGCCCATAAAGTTATGGCGCGAAAGACTACTACACCGGGTCAACACAGCGACCGACCAGGCAATAAAGGCAGTCTCTACCTAACTCAGATGCGTGAAAAACAAAAGGTCCGACGACTTTACGGACTCATGGAAAAGCAATTCGCCAACCTAATGGTCACTGCCGATCGTCAAGAAGGCATGTCCGGCGAAAACCTCATCAAACTGCTTGAGGCTCGTCTCGACAACGTCATCTTCCGCGCCGGCTACGCAAATTCACGCCGCGCCGCTCGCCAACTAGTCAGCCACGGCCACTTTCTGCTCAACGGCCGCCGTGTCGATATTCCTTCGTTACGAGTCAAGACTTCTGATGTCATCACTGTCAGGCCCAAGAGCCAGAAAAGTGTCTACTTCCAGAATCTTGACAACCTGAACACCGAAAAGCGACCGATTTCGTGGCTAAATAGTGACCTCAAAAAGATGCAAGTAACAATCACTGGCGAGCCAGTGCGAGCGGAGATTGAGGATGGGATCAATGAGCAGTTGATTGTCGAGTATTATTCAAGGTAAGGGGGAAGATGGCAAAAGCAATTCACAATCCAATGTTGGCAGGAGTAAAAGATATCGGGCCTGATAGCGCCGTCTTTACTATCAAGCCACTATTTTACGGTTACGGCAACACGCTGGGCAACAGCCTGCGACGCGTGCTGCTCTCAAGTATCCGCGGCGCGGCCGTTACCGCATTCAAAGTCGACGGCATCGAGCACGAATTCACCGCCATACCAGGCGTTCGTGAAGACGTGGTTGATATTATGCAGAACCTCAAAGGGCTTCGCTTCCATTCCGACAACGACGAAGCTTACAAAGTTAGCATCGACAAAGCTAGCGGCATCATCACCGGCAAGAACATCAAGCTTCCCACCGGCCTCACCCTAGCTAACCCCGATCATGTTATCGCGACCCTCGACGACCCTAAAAAGAAACTAACCATCGACCTAGTAGTCGATTCGGGCCGCGGTTACCAAACGACTAAAGAGTCCAACAGCAACAAGACCAATCCTGAGTTCATTGCTCTAGACGCTATCTTTAGTCCAGTTCTCCGCGTTCGTTACAATGTCACCGAAACCCGAGTTGGTCAAGACACCAACCTTCAACAACTCGACATCACCATCGACACCGACGGCACCATTTCACCTCGCGCCGCTTTCGAGCAGGCTGCTGCCATCCTAGTCAATCAATACTCCGCCCTCGCTGGCAGCACCAAAGTTGAGGCCCTACCGGCACCTGGCGTCACTGAAGAATCTGCAGATAGCGGCCTATCAGCCCCTATCGAAGACCTTGGCTTCTCTGAGCGCACTAAGAACGCCCTCCTCAACAACGACGTTCGCAGGATCCGTGACCTCGTTGCCCTAACCGAATCCGACCTCAAACGACTTCATGGCTTCGGCGCTAAGGCCCTCGAAGAAGTAAACAACAAGTTGAAGGAATTGGAGATCTAAAATGCACCGTAACGGCTATAAAGGCAGGAAGTTCGGGCGGGAAAACGACCAGCGGCGCGCCTTGCTTCGCGGTCTTATGATAGCTCTCATCGAGCATCATAGCATCAATACTACCGTGGCAAAAGCGAAAGAAATTCGTCGTCCCATGGAGAAACTCATTACTCTAGCGAAAAAAGGCGGCCTAGCCAATCGACGCCTGGTTATTGCGCGTCTTGACAGTGTGACTATGGGCAATTACCTCGTGGATGCGGTCGCGCCAAACATCAAGCGTAACAGCGGCTACCTTCGTATTACTCGCACCGGCTTCCGAGCTGGCGACAACGCCGAGATGGCAACTATCTCTTTCGTCGACGAAATTAAGCCCATTGCTAAGCCCGCAGCATCGAGTTCATCTCGCGCTAAGAGCAAAACTAATACGGAAGCGAAAGAGAAAACCGCTAAGTTGCCTCTTAAGGACAAGGAGACTAAATAATGAAAGCCAAGAAAACTTATTCTCAGAAACCTTCTGAGGTCAAGCGCGAATGGTATCTGATTGACGCCAGTGAGGCCACCCTCGGTCGCGTCGCCACCCGAGTCGCTCAACTCCTGAATGGCAAGCGCAAAATCACCTTCACCCCCCATGTCGACAACGGTGATTTCGTTATCGTCACTAATGCTTCTAAAGTTCAAATTACCGGCGACAAGCTAACTGACAAGCGCTACTACCGACACAGCGGCTATATTGGCAACATGAAGAGCAAGAGTCTCGGCGAGATGATGGAGCGTTCTCCTGAACAGGTCGTAATCTTGGCGGTTAAAGGTATGATCCCTAAGAATAAACTAGCGGCTGGACGCCTAGCACGACTTAAAGTCTACGCTGGAGAAGAACACAACCACGCCGCACAAACGCCAAAGAAAGTTGAGGTCAAATAATGAGTGCAACTAAATACTCCTACGGTCTAGGCCGACGAAAGAGTGCTACCGCTAGCGTCCGCCTTATCAAAGGCACCGGCAAGATCACTATCAACGGCCAAACGGCTGAGCAATACGTCTCCGAAGACCCGTCTCTACTAGCTCGCCTTAATGAAGTCCTAACTCTAGTCCAAAAAGAAAAGTCCTACGATGTAACCGTTGTCGTTCGCGGCGGCGGCACCTCTGGCCAGGTCGACGCTATCCGCCTCGGCATCGCCAAAGCTCTTACCACCGAAGCCGTCGATCTCCGACCGGTCTTCAAGAAAGCCGGCCTCATGAAACGAGATCCTCGCGAGAAAGAGCGCAAGAAATACGGCCTTCGTTCCGCTCGCAAGAAAGAGCAGTTCAGCAAGCGTTAATTCGCTAAAATCTAGCACAAATCAATTAGCAGTCCATTGACAGGACTGCTAATTTTAGAGTATACTAATAGAGATATGAATCATCCTGAGGCACTACAATTTTTCATCGACCACATCAGCGAAGAAACTCGCCAAGTTTTTTTGAACGCTGATCAAATCGCCAAGAACACGGGTCACCCCATGCTACTCCCCGAGCACCTCACCCTTGGCATCCTCAGCCTTGGCCAATCCGACGGCGCTGCCGCCCTCAATTCAATCGGCATTACCTTCACCAACTTCCGCGACGCCTTCACTAAGAACTGCCCCGGCGAAGCTTCACTCCGGCCTAGTCTCTTCTCCACCATACCAGAAGAAACCCTCCAGATCTTCCGCCACCTCGCCGAACGAGGGCCTCAACCCGGCTCACCACTCTTCGCCCTCGACCTCCTCATCGGCATTTTCGTCTCGCCCTCGCCTCTCACCCAAAGCATCCTTCGCGAGCTCGGCCTAACCGAAAATGACGTTCTCGAGGCTATCAACTTTGTCAACAGCCCCGAACCCCAGGACAACCCAATCCTCGAGCCCAACCCAGAGCAAAGCCACAACAAAAAAACCGCCCTCGAACGCTTCACTGTCAACCTCACCGCTCGCGCTGCCAGTGCTTCTCTTGATCCAGTCATCGGTCGTGACGCCGAGATCCATCGCCTCCGCACCATCCTCCTCCGCCGCCAAAAAAACAACCCCCTCCTCATCGGCGAGCCGGGCGTCGGCAAAACCGCCATCGTCGAAGGCCTCGCCGCTTCTCTCGCCGCCTCCAACCAGCCTCATTCGATCTATCAGCTTGACTTTATCGCCCTCATCGCCGGCACCAGCTACCATGGCGAGTTTGAGCGCCGCATGCAAGGAGTTCTCACCGAACTCGAAGCCACCGACCACCCCATCCTCTTCCTCGACGAAGGCCACCTTATCACCGCTGTTGGTGGCGGAGGCGACGGTATCGATCTCGCTAACCTCCTCAAACCAGCCCTAGCTCGTGGCAAACTCAGTGTTATCGCCGCCACCACCCTCATCGAATACCGCAAGAGTATCGAGCGCGACAAGGCCCTCCGCCGCCGCTTCCAGCCCATCACCATCACCGCTCCCGACCTAGCCACCACCGAAACTATCCTCCGCGGCATCAAAACCAGCTATGAATCCCACCATCAGCTCCAAATCCCCGACAACATTATCCACACCACTGTCTGCCTCGCCGATCGCTTCATCAAGTCCAGCCAGTTCCCAGATCGCGCCCTCGACCTCCTCGATGAAGCCGCTGCCCTCGCCCGCCTCGAAACCGAGACCACCTCCCCCAGCCCTAGCCTTACTCGCCTCAAATCCGACCAAGATGCTCTTGTCGGCAAGCTACAACACGCCATCTCCACCGAAGATTACGAACTCGCCGCTAAATGCAAATCCGAGTCCCTCCGCCTCTGTCGCGCCATCACTTCCGCCGAAAAACGCGGCAAAACCAAGGCCAAAACCACCACCCTCACCCTCGACCACATCACCCGCACCGTCAGCATCCGCACCGGACTCCCCGTCTCGCAAATCTCCCAAACCGCCGAGGCCACCCTACTCGATCTCGAAACCCGCCTCAGCAGGCGCCTAGTCGGACAGCCCGAAGCCATTGCCACGGTCGCCCGCCTCGTCCGTCGCAGCCAAAGCGGCCTCTCCGACCCCCGCCGCCCTCTCGGCTCCGCCATTTTTCTCGGCCCTACCGGAGTCGGCAAAACCGAGCTCGCTCGTCACCTCACCGAGGAACTCTGGGGCAGCCAAAAGCACCTCATCAAGCTCGACATGAGTGAATTCGTCGAAAAGCATACCGTTTCCCGCCTCATCGGCGCCCCGGCCGGCTACGTCGGCTACGAAGACGGCGGCGCCCTCACCGAACGCGTCAAACACCAACCCAACTCCCTCATCCTCTTCGACGAAATCGAAAAAGCCCACGCCGAAGTCTACAACCTCCTCCTCCAAATCCTCGAAGACGGCCAACTCACCGCCAGCGACGGCGAATCCGTCTCTTTCGCCAACACCTTCATCATTCTCACCAGCAACCTCGGCCAATCCGACAAATCCGACCGCTCCCTCGGCTTTGGTGACGGCCTTGCCCCCGCCCAAGAGCTCACCGAATTCGCCCTTCATAAGACCATGAAGCCCGAACTTCTCAGCCGCTTCGACGAAATCGTCACCTTCAACCGCCTCGACGACTCTCACGCCAGCGAAATCTTCGACCTCCAAGTTGCCGAGCTAGATTCCCGCCTCCGCCCTCGCGGCCTCACCCTCCGCATCCTACCCTCTGCCAAAGCCTGGATCATCGCCCAAGGCTGGAGCCAAAAATCCGGCGCTCGCTCCCTCCGCCAAGCCCTCGAAAAACACCTCATCGCCCCCCTTGCCGACTACCTCATCGCCCACCAGCCAAAAGACCGAACTCTCTCTGTTAGCCACAAGAAATCCGCCCCCACTATTGACATTTGCCATTAAGTGTGCTATACTGTACAATGAGGGATACCTCTACCTTGACTCCAAGCTGTCGGGTATCCGGCACTTTGACAGAGGTTTAGCTATCTACTATATTTCAGAAAGGGGAAGGTCTTATGAAGAACCTTCGAAAAGTTATCGCAGTGGTGTTGATGTTCGTGCTACTTGCCATCCCCGTATCAGCATACGCACAGCCACACAACCCACCGCCAGTCCCACCACTTGAGTCGACCCAAGTCTTGCCCACTTTAACTGGTGCCCAGGACCTAATGGCCCGCCCGACCGAAGCCCTACCCAACCTACCCGCCGGTGCCTTTTTTGGCCACAGCTACGTCGCCGGCAGCCCCCAGGACCACGTTTATCGCCTCGTGTTTGCCTCCGGTCGTTTCATCAGCGGCTCCTGGGGCAACATCGGCAACTGGGAGATTCACGCTCGTAACGAAAACTACCGCGTCAACCGCACACCCGAAATCGGCTCCGTGATGCTTTTTTCCAGTAACACCGTCGGCTTCGTCGAAGACATCGTCGCTAACTCCGTCGTTGTCTCCGCCGTCGGGTGGGGTCGAGACGCCTGGACTGTCGGCCGCCGCGTCTTCACCTGGAACAACGCCGCCGGTTACATGTACGTCCACCCCCGCACCGCCTATTTCGAAACCACCGCCATGCCCGCCGCGTTTGAGCCAATGACCCGTGCCGAATTAGCCCTGCTTATCAACCAACACCGCCTCTCACCCCGCGGCTTCATCGGCAACCAACGCTTCGCTGGGAACGAAACCGAAGCCATGGCTTGGGCCAACGAAATCGGCCTCTGGAACAGTTTACCCAGCGGTCCGACCTCTTGGTGGTGGGGCAACCAAGAACGCGACGCCCACGGCAACTGGGTCCAAATCGACTATAGCCGACTCACCGTCACCATGGTTGAGTACTATGTCATTCTCGACAACTACCTCAACTGGATAGCCAACAGCCAAGCGCCCACCCCAGGGAGCGCGCCCTTCACCATCGGCCTCGCCGAAAACTGGGCCACTACCCCGCTGGCACGCATGGCTCAGCGTGGCCTCATCGCCCGCGACACCGTGGTTCGCGCCGCCTGGAGCGACGAGCTACCCTATTCCCATGCTTGGCAGCTACTCACTGAGGCCAACAACTACGCCCGGCGCGTCCTCTGGTGGTAAGGCTCTGGTGGTAAAAACACCTGTTGTCCCAACGCAACCGATAGCACCCATAGCCTAAACCTCACAAAACCCCGCCCTAACCGGCGGGGTCTAAACTATCCTAAAACCCTAAACTATCTCCCGACGAATCGTACTCGACACATGAATCAGCGCCTCATACGGCGACAATTCCAGCTCCCGCGCTAGCTCCAAAAACGGCACCGACACCGTCGCTCCCCGCTCCACTTCCGGACAATCCGTCACATCCAAAATCGTATGATTCATGCAAATCCGCCCCACAATCGGCAGCCTCTGATCACCATACAGCAAATGCCCCCGGCTCACCAACCCCCGTGGCAACAAACACTCATAATACCCAATCGGCACCGTCGCAAGCCTGGAAGGCCGCTCCGCCACCCACGCCGCATTATACCCCGCCGCATCACCCGGCTCCAGATGATTAATCTGCACCACTGTCGTCTCCAGTCCCAAAACCGGCCGTAGCCCCGCCAAATCCCCATAATTCGGATGCTCCTCATCCAACGGATTCGCCCCATACAACCCCAGCCCCACCCGCACCGCGTTCGTATGTCGACTCTTATATCGTGGCACCCCCGCCGTCGCCATCGCATGCACCAAATCCGGCCTAAACCCCCGTTCCAAAACGTGGTCCACCACCTCGTCAAACCGCTTCATCTGCTCGCCGCTCACCGACCCATCCACCTCACTTGCACACGACAAATGCGTCATTACCCCCGCCAAATGCAGCTGCGGATTCCGCTCTAGAACATCCAAATACGCATCAATCTCCCCGGGTGGCAGCCCCATCCGATTCATCCCCGTGTTAATCTCCATATGCACTCTAAACCGCTTACCCGTCGCCGCCAAAGCCTCCAAATCCTCTCGCCGCTGGATCACATACTCGATATGATGATTCTTCAGCAACCGATAATTCTCCGGCAAGATAAACCCTAAGCACAAAATCCGCCCCCTAAAATACGGCAAAATCTCCAGCGCCTCAAAATAACTATCCACCGCCACCATTTCCACCTGCCCATCTAGCATCTCCGCCACCTGATGAATCCCATGCCCATAAGCGTTACCCTTCAACATCGGGATCACCTGCTGCTCCCCGACCAAGTTCTGGAACAAGCTCAGATTATGATATAAGTTCGCTCGGTGGAGCAGCACCGTATTTAGTGGCTTCAAACGTGACAACATAGCTTCCATTATACCATGTGTTATACTATCTCTATGACGCAAAACATCCACTTCCCGCTCCTCCCGCCGCTTGGCGGTACTCTTGCATTTTAGATTTTTGGATATTTAGCAACATTTAGGAGAAATATGAAACGATCACAACTGTTCACTAGGACCAGCAAAACCGCACCCGCCGATGAAACCAGCCGCAACGCCGCCCTGCTCATCCGCGCCGGCTTCATCCACAAAGAAATGGCCGGTGTCTACACCTATTTACCTCTCGGCCTCCGCGTCCTCGAAAACATCAAACAAATCGTCCGCGAAGAAATGAACGCCGTCGGCGGGCAGGAAGTCATGATGACCGCCCTCCAACCTCAAGAACTCTTCCAAAAAACCAACCGCTGGGACGACGCCGTCGTCGACAACTGGTTCAAAACCAAGCTCAAAAACGGTACCGAGCTAGGCCTCGGGCTCACTCACGAAGAGCCAATCACCAACATCCTCCTCGAGAACGTCAGCTCCTACAAGAACCTCCCTGTGCTGGTTTATCAGATACAAAATAAGTTCCGCAACGAAAAACGAGCCAAAAGCGGGCTCATGCGCGGCCGCGAATTCGTCATGAAGGACATGTATAGCTTCGCTAAAAGCCAAGCCAATCACGACGAAATCTACGAAAAAGTAGCCGCTGCCTACACTAAAGTCTACGCTCGATTAGGCTTGGGCAACACGACCTTCCGCACCAAAGCCGACGGCGGCTATTTCACCGAGAAAAACAGCGACGAATACCAAACCCTCTGCGAAGCCGGCGAAGACACTCTTTTCCACGTCCCTGGCACCGACCTCTGGTATAACGAAGAAATCGCCCCAGCCCTCGCACCCAAAATCGAGCAAAGTGAAACCGAGAAACCCCTCGAAGTCAAAAAAACCGACGGAGCAGTCGGCGTGGCGGCACTAGTTAAACTTCTGGGCATACCGGCCGAAATGACCACAAAAACTATGATTTATCAGACCAACAGCGGTGAAATCATCGCCGCGGCCACTCGAGGCGACCACGACATCAACGAACCCAAACTTCGTAAAGTTCTTGGCGTGGAAGGCCTCAAACTAGCCGACAAATCCATCATCCAAACAGTCTTCGGCGCCGATACAGGCTGCGCCGGCCTCATCAACCTACCCGATAACGTCCGTGTAATTATCGACGAATCCTGCATGGACCGGGTCAACTTCGAAACCGGCAACAACAAAACCGGCGAGCATGTGATCAACGTCAACTGGGGTCGTGACGTCGCCATACCAGAGCAATTCTACGACATCAAAACCGCCATCCCCGGCGACATCCACCCGGAATCCGGCCTCGTTTACGAAGTCCACAAAGGCTCAGAAGTCGGCAACATTTTCCCGCTAGAAAGCAAATACTCCGACGCCCTCGGCATGTTCTACCTCGACGCCAACGGCCAGCAACAACCCGTCATCATGGGCTGTTACGGCATCGGCATCTCACGGCTCATGGGCGTTCTCGCCGAGAAATTCAGCGACGACGCCGGCCTCAACTGGCCAAAAGCCATCGCGCCCTTCCAAGTCTATCTCATCAACATCGGCGACGATGAATCCGTCATCAAGCGCGCCGAAACCCTTTACAATCAGCTCCAAGATAAAGGCATCGAAGTCCTCTGGGACGATCGTGACGCCCGACCCGGCGAAAAGCTCGCCGACGCCGACCTCTTCGGCATCCCTTATCGCGTCGTCATCAGCCCAAAAACCGGCGAATTATCAGAGGTCAAACGCCGCGGCGACAAAGCCGAGGCCTCCCTCTTGACTATAGACGCGCTGTTTGATAGTATATACCATAATTAAGAGGATTTTATACCAAACGCCCCGACGGGGCGGGCTTAGGATGTTCAAAAGCTTGGACGACCTAGTGGTTTTTAAATATGGAGGAGTGACATGCAGATTACGAAGGCCAAAAAAGAAGAGTTAGAACAAGAACGCAAGAAATTAATCGCCCGCCGACCAGAGCTGGCGGCGGCCATCGCCACCGCCCGCGACTTCGGCGACCTCAGTGAGAACCAAGAATACACCGACGCCAAACAAGACCAGTCTATCGTCGAAAACCGCATCTCCGAGATCGAGGAACTTCTTCGCACCTCCGCCATCATCAAAGAAGGCAGCAAATCCAAAGTCGAGCTGGGCGCCACCGTTGTCGTCTCCTCCCGAAACAAGAAAAGCACCTTCTTGATCGTCGATGAAGTCGAGTCTGACCCGCTTTCCGGCAAGATCTCCCCTGAATCGCCGCTCGGCAAGGCCCTCCTCCACCACAAATCCGGCGACGAAGTCGAATTCTCCGCCCCCAAAGGCAAGGTCAAATACAAGATCCTCGAAATCAAATAGCCCTAGCCCTCCCCACCCCCTACGGGTAGACACAGCGGAGGGAATGTCCACGGAACTTGCCATTGGCGCTGCTAGTTGATCCTGGAAAAATGGAAGTGCTGTTAAGATATACAATAGTCCCGCTTACCTCCGCAGCTAAGGACGCAACATACCAAAGTGCTTCCGTGGACGGAACGATCAGACCGACAGGAGAGCGGAGATAGCCCATCCCGACAGTGGCGAAGGAAACAAATAAGCATAACTTCTTGACTTTTGACGTCGAGCGTGCTATACTCTACAATAGAGAGAATTATGTTCCAAGCCACCACCTCATCGGGTAATAGTTCGTCAAAAAGGTCAGGATTTACTCCTGCCTTTTTGACTTTACCTAAAAGGGAAGAGGAAGAGAAACCGCTAGGTGTCTCTATAGTAAATGTGCCCAATCACGCCGACCGTAGAGGATTCTGACCACATTCACCGTTTTCGCCTGGTCGTCCACGGTATAAAACACAATATAATTCTTCACGGAGACTTTTCGTATGCCACATAGCGCCAGCCGTTCGTCCGGCACCAACGCGAACTTTTTTGGCATCTCCTTAAGCAAAGACATCTGCCGCTCCAATTCATCAAGCAGATCGAGAGCGGCCTGCAGTGCGTGTAGCTCACGAGTAATGTATGCGCTTATATCGGTCAAATCCAGCTTGGCTGCTTTTGCGATTATTAGCTTATAGGTCATTGTTTTTTATCCTCTGCCGCAGGTCACCGACAACCTCATCGAACGGCTGCGAACGGCCATTTTCCAGGTCAGATAGGCCCTCGTCGATCAACCGGTACAAATCATGCCGCCCGGCGAGGCGGTTGTATAAATCTATGCTCATCACCGCAAGATCGCCGTGTCCATTCTTGGTGATGAATACCGGCTCGTTATGCTCATTACAGATACGAGAAATTTCGTTATAGTTATTTCTAAGATCGGCACTCGGCCTGATTGTTGTTGCCCCCATTAAAACTCCTTGCTTCATATAGTAATATGATATGCAAATAATGATATGATTACAAGGCTTTCTTTTTAACCTCGAAGATATTTATTTACACTGTTCCTCCTTCGCCACTGTCGGGGCGGAAGGCCTCAGCCCGGGGGGAGGCTTGGTCTGGGGCGGGGGTAGTGCGCACTGGTGGCTGTCTAGCCTCGTGTTGAATACAAGCGCCGCCCGTCTCCGCCTAGTTGATAGCCACGTATCTACCGACGCGATTGGCAAACCCTATGGCATTCCCCTCCGCTGTGTCTACCCGTAGGGGGTGGGGAGGATCATGATATTTACTAGTCGCACATACAAGGGTAGTCTTCTCCGGAAGGCTGGAAGGTGAATTGCTCCGCAGGAGCAAGAGGGAGTCCTCTCCCTTGCGATTGCCTTGAGGAGAAGATCTACCCTTGCATGTGCGACTCTAGGATGTATGATTATTCTGTTTGCAGAGGAATTCCGTACCTGACGAGGCTTTCGCTAGAGCTTCGGCAGCTGGTTTTAAAGCTTTGTCTATTATCTTAGCCTAGCGAATTAAGTTGCGGTTAGGAGAGGAAGATCATGCTATAATATATCATGACTATCGAGGATTATCGTAAGGAACGATTAAAAAAGCTAGAAAAGCTCCGCGAGCTAAACATCGACCCATACCCAGCCAAATCCCACCGCACAGTAGAGGTTGGCGAGTTGGTCAGCGACTTTGACGAAATCATGCAAGACATCGAGGCAGGACGAAACGGCGCCAGCGTCAATGTCGTCGGCCGCATCACCGGCATCCGCAGCTTCGGCAAGCTCATCTTCATCACCCTAGAAGACGCCACTGGCAAAATCCAACTCTTCCTCAAAACCGGCCAGCTTGACCCCTTCGACGCCGAACACAACCTCGGCCTAGAAAACATCAAACTCCTAGATGTCGGCGACTTCATTGAAGCCACCGGCGACCTCGGCAAAAGCCAAACCGGCGAAATCTCCATCTTCGTCCAAAGCCTCCGCCTCCTCACCAAATCCCTCCGCCCCCTCCCCGAAAAGCTCGAGAGCAAAGAAGAACGCCTTCGCCGCCGTTACGTCGACATGAACGTCAACCCAGAGGTCAGAGAGCGCTTCCTCCGCCGTAGCAAGTTCTGGCAGGCCACCCGCGACTTCCTAAACAGCCGCGGCTTCGTCGAGATCAACACCCCCGTCCTCGAGCACACCACCGGTGGCGCCGACGCCAACCCTTTCAAGACCCATATGGACGCCCTCCAACAAGATTTCTACCTCCGCATCTCTCACGAACTCCCCTTAAAACGCCTCATCGGCGCCGGCTTCGAACGCGTCTACGACATCGGCCCCCGCTTCCGCAACGAAGGCCTATCCGAAGAACACCTCCCCGAGCACATCGCCATGGAATCCTACGCCGCCTACCAAGATTACCGGGACGGTATGGAGCTTTACGAAGCCATGATCAAGCACGTCGCTAAGGAAACCTGGGGCACCCTTCAGTTTACCCACGGGGATATGACCGCCGACCTCGATTGCGAATGGCCAGTTATAGCCTACCCTGACATCATGAAAGACCGCTTCGACATCGATGTCTTCAACCCCGACCTCGACCAACTAAAATCTATCCTCCGCCAGCACAAAGTCACCTTCGACGACGGAGCCTCCACTTCCCGCCTCCTCGATTACGCCTGGAAAATCATCAGGAGAGACTCCGCCGGCCCCTTCTGGCTCGTCCACGAACCACTCGAAATCTCCCCCCTCGCCAAGCAACACCAAGCCGACCCCCGCGTCACCGAACGCTTCCACCCCATCATCTTCGGCACCGAAATGGGCAACGGCTACTCCGAGCTCAACGACCCGCTCGACCAATTAAACCGCATGCAAGAACAGCAAAACATGCGCGACGCCGGCGACGACGAAGCCCAAATGCTCGATATGGACTACGTAGAGATGCTCGAATACGGCATGCCACCGACCTGCGGCTGGGGCAACTCCGAGCGCAACTTCTGGCTCCTCGAAGGCGTCACCGCCCGCGAAGGCGTCCCCTTCCCACCGATGCGCCGGGGTTAATAGGAGCTAGCAGTGACCCCACCAAATACCTTGCCCGCCCCAACCGAACTACAAAAACTCCCCTTAAGCGAAGCTGTCTACATCGTCTGCGCCCTCATCCCCAGGGGCAAAGTCGCAACCTACGGCCAAATCGCTTTCCTAATCGGTCGTCCCAAAGCCTCACGCGCCGTCGGCGGCGCCCTTCATCGCAACCCCAACCCCGAAACCACCCCCTGCCATCGAGTCGTCAACCGCGCAGGCCGCCTCGCGCCCAACTTCGCTTTTGATGGCCCCGAAGAACAAGCCGCCCGCCTCATTGCCGAAGGCGTCGAAGTCGTCAACCTTTACGTCGACCTCGACTGCTACCTTTGGCGACCTTAGCCTTACCCGTCGCTGCCTTACGCCCCCGCCAGCCCCCACCACCGCGCGCCGGCTTCTCATCCAGCAATTTCTTCGCATCCGCCTCAGTCAACGTCTTCGGATCCGTCTCTTTCGGCACTCGCGCCGTATTAAACTTCCCCGGCCCCTTCACATATGGCCCGTACGCACCATTAATAATCTTAATCTCACCCCAGTCAGCAATAATCGAATCCAGTTTCGCCTGATACAGCTCCTGCGCTTTCGCCAGCGTCACCTTAAACGGATCCTCTTTCATACTCACATTCGTATCGCCCACCTTCAGAAACGGCCCAAACGGCCCCTTCGCTGCCCAAATCTCCTTGCCATCCTTCGCCTCACCTAGCAGCCGCGGCAACGCCGGCAAAGCCACCTGTTTCAACGCATCCTCTAGAGTCACCGTCTTCAGCGTCTTCCCCTCCGGCAACGGAATAAATCGCGGCTTCTCGCCCCCCTTCACCGTCTCACCCAGCTGCAAAAACTCCCCATTTCGCCCCACCTTACCATAAATCGGCAACCCCGACTTCGGATCCGTCCCCAGCAGCGTCGCATTATTCATCCGCTCCGCCTTCTCGTCCACCTCCACCACCAACTCATGAAACGGCTTATAAAAATCATTCAACACCGTCAGCCGATCCGTCTCCTTCTCGGCAATCTTGTCCAAATCTTCCTCAATCTTCGCCGTAAACCCATAATCCACCACCATATCAAAGTATTTCGTCAAGAAATCCGTCAAAATCTCCCCGATCACATTCGGCACCAGCTTCCCATTGTCGCTCCCCGTCTTCTCCGTCACAATTTCACGACCAACCTTCTTGCCATCTAGCCGGAGCTCAATCACCGCTCGCTCGACCCCTTCACCCGTCCCCCGCTTCACATACTCGCGCTCCTGAATCGTCGACATAATCGTCGCATACGTACTCGGCCGCCCAATCGCTAGCTCCTCCAACTTCTTCACTAGACTCCCTTCAGTATAGCGCGACGGCGGTCGCATAAAGCTCTGCCGCGCCACAATCGATTGCGCATCTAGCGCGTCCCCCACCGCCAGCACCGGCAATTCCGACTCTTTCGGCCGCCCATACACTTCCATAAACCCCGGAAACGTTATCACTTCACCAGTCGCCTCCAAAACCGCCGTCTTATTCGACGCCACAACCTTGACCACTGTCTTCTCCAGCTTCGCCTCGGCCATCTGCGACGCCACCGCCCTTCGCCAAATCAACCCATACAGCCGCTTTTCATAGTCATTCTTCCCCGCCACTTCACGCCCCACCTGCGTCGGTCGCACTGCCTCGTGCGCCTCTTGCGCCCCCGCCGCTTTCGTACTAAACTTCCGCACCCGTACATAATCTTTCCCATACTTATCCTCAACCCAACCCGCCGCCGCTGCCAAAAACTGCCCCGACAAGTTCAACGAATCCGTCCTGTGATACGAAATATGCCCCGCCTGATACAGCCCCTGCGCCGCACTCATCGTCGTCCGCGCACTAAACCCCAGCTTCGCATTCGCCTCAATCTGCAAACTCGCCGTCGTAAACGGCGGCGCCGGCTTCCGCACCCCCGGATTCTGCTCCACCGCCTCCACAGCCCAATCCACTCCGACCAATTTCTCCAGCAATTTCTCCGCTTCCGCCTCTGTTTCTAGCGCCTCTTTCAGGTCCGCCTTTATCACATCTTTACTGCGACCCTTCGTAAACTCCCCCCGCACCTTAAACACCGATTTCTCACTAAACGCCTCAATCTCCCGCTCTCGCTCCACCACCAGCCGCACCGCCGGACTCTGCACCCGCCCCGCGCTCTTCCCCCCCGGCACCTTCTTCCACACCACTGGGCTAAGCTCAAACCCCACCAACCTATCCAGCGTCTGCCGCGTCTGCTGACTCGAAACCATCGCCATATCCACTTTTCGCGGATTCTTTAACGCCCGCTCAATCGCCGTCTTCGTAATCTCATTAAAAGTTATCCGCTTCGTATTCTTTGGCAACCCCAGCACCTCTGTCAAATGCCACGAAATCGCCTCTCCCTCGCGGTCTTCATCCGTCGCTAGCAGCACTTCCGACGCCTTCGCCACCGCCGCCCGGAGCTCCCCCACCAGCTTCGCCTTGCTCGGCTCAATCTCATACGTCACCTTAAAGTCCTTATTCACATCCACCGCCGCGTTCCCCTTCGCGATCTGTCGAATATGCCCAACGCTGCTCATCACCTTATATTCCTTGCCCAAATACTTCTCAATGGTCTTCGCCTTCGCCGGGCTCTCTACGATAACTAATTTCATATCACGCTATTATACCACATCTTACCTCGACCTCCGTTAAATCCACCCATTTTGACCCTTTTTCTAGGTCACCCACCCATGTTAACGAAAAAATCTTTTTTCACTTTTTCTCATCTGAGACAACAGAGGTGAAAAATTACAAGGGTTATGCTTGCAGCTGCAATGCTCTATGCATATAATGGCCCTTATGGCAGAGGTCAATAGATACAAAACCAGTGCTGCGAGAATTACGGGGGATAATTATCGTGAGATTGAGCGTGTGGCACGTAAAGCCCACAATCAGATTGCCCGTTTGTCTAAGCGGCAACCGTATATTCGGAGCAAATACTTCAAAAAGTCGAAGATTTTTATTAAACCGTTCTGGGAGCACCTGGCTCAGAAACACATAACCGACCGAAAGCGTAGGCTAAGGTTTTACAACCATGCAATTGAGCTTTTGCGTAATACCACGTGCGCTCCGAGTAGTAAACAAAACCCAGCCGATAAGAATGAGATATTGCATAGGTTTCACGGTATAACGAGTGATGGAGAGAAGTATGCCGTGCAAGTTAAGTATAATGTCCAGAGTGGTTGGCATACCTTCATGTCGGTATTTCCGGAGAATTAAAAAACCCCGCAAGGGGGCGCTCTTTGACGCCGCGGGATTTCTTGGTTTCATTATAGCAGTCGGGGGTGGTGGTTGTCAAGGTTTTGTCTTGCATCTAGCAGCGTTCGCCTCACCTACAGGAGCTTCCTTAATAGGAATCATTCTTCT